>JALWEK010000065.1 GCA_027014185.1 Aquificaceae bacterium | reverse complement strand
TTGTAAAGATAAAGAGCCTCGAGGAAGTACTAGGACATCGTCAGCATACCCCTCGCTATAGGGACGTGCTCCACATGGATGTGGGCATCGATAAAACCTTTCTCCTCCCTGAGCAGAACCTCGGCACCTTCCCTCTCGGCCAGCATAAGGGATCCCATCACTATACCAACGATCGTGGTAAGGTCTATCTCCTGGAAGTTGTCTCCCAACAGGTCCTTCTTACCGGCGATGGATAGCCCCTTCTCCTCCTCATCGTAGAAGTATATATGGTTCAACCCTTCGGTAAAGCCCGAGTAGTGGGCCCCCTCCACGTGAGCGTACCTCTGTCCGGTTTTCCCAAAGACACTGAAGGTAGAGTCCGAGAGAACAAAGGTGTTGTACGCCCCGTGCTCCGCCTTTATATACACACCCTCGTAGCTCCCGCTTGAGAGAACCTCCATATCCTCAGTGAGGTAGAGTATCTCCTTATCTGTCAGGGCTATGGGCCCTTCGTAGTCCGATAGAACCTTCACACCATCGACGAGGGCCTTCTCGGATAACTTCTCACCCTCAACGGTCAGCTTGTAGAGTAAGCTCCCTGCGATTACAAAGAGCACATCTCCGAGCACATCTATCGATTTTATAGGTTTATCGAGTGTGTCGGACACAGGATATCTGACGACCTCCGACTCTACGAACCGTTCCGCGGGAACCCTGTAGATGCCCTCCGCGGTGACAAAGAACACATCCCTCAGATCGCTTGTGATGTCCTTTACCTCGTTCCCCACATCTATCTCCACGGACTCGCCGCTCCTCCTGTCCATCCTGATCAGCTTGTTCCCTCCCGCACCTACCAGGTGGTACCTTGTGTTGGTCAGTCTTTTGGGCGTTTCCGATAGCTTCTCCGACTGCCACACCACATCCTCTTCCGAGCGCTCGAGGAGTTCTTTCTTGGACAGGCCCTCCACCCTGTAATCTCTCGAGATAAAAACCCTCTCTCCGTCGCAGTAGATCTCCATCCTTTACCTCCTCAATCTATCTTATCATCTGCACTTCTCGAACTTTACCTCTTCAACCCCGAGGAGATGAACGTACTGGAGCTGGGTCTGGGTCATCACCTTCATGACGTCCTTTTCGTTCTTAGGGTTCTTCATGACTATAGTTAGCGTTTCCCTATTCTTTCCCTCGGCCCTGACATCGCACACCGGGACGTGTAGATCCTCTATCTCCTTTTTGAGAACCTTGGGAAATATTCCCCTCTTAACGTACAGGACCTTGTCGTAGGCCCTCTTTACCCTCTCGTAGAACCTCTCGTACCTTTCCCCACTTTCCATAAGGTATTTATCCTTAAGGGTGTGGAGCGGATACCCGTAAGAGTTAAGCTCATCTATTATCTCTGACTTTGGACCCTCCTTCTGAGCCAGCCTGTCTAGCTCTTCAAGCCTCTTCTCAACCCTGCTCACGTACTCCCTGTCCTTTTTAAACTCCTCCTTCGTTATGGCAAAGGTCATTCCAATCGCCAGCAGGAAAAGCACAAAGCCTCTCATCCTAACAGCACCTCCTTTTATATATTTTCTCAGCTACCCTGCCGGATCCTCAAGCTATCTTCGTGAGATCATATCGAGTTCCTAACCTTCGCGATCCTCTCCTTTATCTCTGCGAGCTTGATCAGGGCCTGTAAGGGCGTGATGTTCGCAACGTCTATCGAGAGTATCTCATCCAGTATGGACCTTATCTCGGCCATCTCCAGGTTCTCCTCGGACTTCTTGAAGGTCTCCTCGAGTACCGGAATGACTGTATCCTCCAGCGTAAGGAGTATCTCCCTCGCCCTGTCTATGAGCCCCTGGGGGAGCCCGGCCATCTTCGCCACCTCTATACCGAAGCTACCCTCGGCCCTTCCCGGGACGAGTGTATATAGAAATACTATGCCTCTATCGTCCTCGCTGACCGCCATGTGGTAGTTCTTGACCCCTTTAACCCTGCCTTCGAGCTCGGTAAGCTCCAGGAAGTGGGTGGCGAGCAGTGTCCTTGCACCGAGCCTCTCCGAGATGTGTTCAACGAGTGCCTTAGAGATGGCTATCCCGTCGTAGGTAGAGGTTCCCCTACCTATCTCATCCAGGACTATAAGGCTCCTGCTTGTAGCGTTCGAAAGCATATTCGCAACGTCGAGCATCTCGTTCATGAAGGTGGAAACCCCCATAGCGAGAACGTCCCCCGAGCCTATCCTCGTAAAGAGGGCGTCTATATTCCCGATCCTAGCCTCTTTAGCAGGGACGAAGCTTCCCATGTGGGCGAGCAGGACTATCAGGGCCACCTGCCTTATGTAACTGGACTTGCCGGCCATGTTCGGGCCCGTTATTACATGTATGAACTCGTCCTTGGTCAGGTTCGTGTCGTTGGGAACGTAATTCCTAGTGAACTCCTCTATGACGGGATGCCTGCCTTCCTTTATGTATATTTCGAGACCCTCGTGGATCTGGGGTTTTACCCATCCCCTCTTAGAAGCGATCTCCGCAAGGGACTGGATGTAGTCTATCTCCCCAACAAGCTGGGCGTTCCTCCCTATCCTCTCTAGCTCTCCGTTTATCCTCTCTCTGAGCTGAACGAACAGCTCGTACTCGAGCTCGTTTATTCTGCTCTGGGCAGAGAGTATCTTCTCCTCGAGCCTGCTGAGTTCTTCTGTAGTAAATCTTTCTGCGTTCGAGAGGGTTTGTCTCCTCCTGAAGTATTCGGGAACGTACTTGAGGTTCGGCTTGGTTACCTCTATGTAGTAACCCATAACCTTGTTGAAGCCTATCTTCAAGCTCGATATCCCTGTCTCCTCCCTGAGCCGGCGCTCGTAACTCCTCAGAAGTTTCTCGGCGTTCTCCCTTACGTACCTGAGCTCGTCCAGGTAAGAGTCCACCCCCTCCTTTATAAGACCGCCCTCCTTCACGTGTATCGGGGGATCGTCGGTCAGAACTCGGTCTATCTCGTCAGCGAGATCTTTAAGGCTCTCCAGCTCCTCACATACTTCCTTTAAGGCTTCGGAGCTCAGATCTCTGAGCTCTTTCCTAAGTGCATCTACCTTGTAGAGCGTGTTCTTGAGATGAAGTATATCCCTGGGAGAGGCCATGTTGGAGCTTATCTTTGAAACGAGCCTCTCCAGGTCAGCCATCCCGCTCAAGATCTCCCTAATACCCTCCCTCTTTCTCGTATTCTGAACGAGTTCCTCGACGGCCTCCTGGACCTTCCTTATCCTTCTCGTGTCCCTGAAGGGGTTGAGTATATGAAACCTTAGCCTCCTCCTTCCCATACCCGTAAGGGTCTTGTTGAGGATTCCGAATAGGGTCTGATCCTTCCTCCCCTCTATGCTTTCGAGGAGCTCAAGCCCCTTCCTCGCCTTCAGATCCACTCTGACAAAGCCCTCGTCCTGAAAGGGTTTGGGCCTCCTTATGAAGGGGGTAAAGCTCTTCTGGGTTATCCTCGCGTACCTGTAAGCTACCCCGAGGGGGTAGGAGAACTCTTCCTCCTGAAAGCCAAGAGATCTTAAGCTAAAGAGGTTAAAGGCCTTCTTTACCTCCTTCCTGCTCTCCTCGAAAAAGTCATCCTCGAGCTCCGTTAAGAAAAGATCGAGGGCCTTTACCACTTCCTGTGGAACCCGCTCTCCCTTTTTAACAAGTAGCTCCTTTATCGAAAACTTGGAGAGGAAGTCGGTAAGCTCCTCCCTTCTCACTTTTTCGCATGCGACGGCCCCCACCGAGAGATTCAGGCAGGCAACGTAATAGTGTGCTCCCTTTCCGTAGAGGGCAGCAAGGCCCCCCGTCTCCTTCTCAAAGTACGTCCCGGGGGTTATCACCCTTATGACGTCCCTCTTGACAATTCCCTTCGCTTTGGAAGGGTCCTCGACCTGCTCACATATAGCTATCTTGTATCCTTTGCTGACGAGCCTCTTTATGTAGTTCTCCGCCGAGTGATAGGGGACGCCGCACATTGGTATCCTTTCCCTTCCCTTCCCAGCGGGCCTGGATGTGAGGACCAGGTTGAGCTCCTTGGAGCCCATCACCGCATCCTCGTAGAAGAGTTCGTAGAAGTCCCCGAGCCTGAAGAAAAGAAGGCAGTCCGGGTACTCGTTCTTGAAGTAGTGATACTGGGCGAGCATAGGGGTAAACTCACTTTTCTCCGCCATCCTTTAGTTATCTTAACGCCTTTGGACGGGTTAGGCACACGTATAAAAATTCGGGAACGCGCAAAAGGAACTTTTTTAGGTTATAGACTTCAGTATCTTTTCCAGAACCTCCAGGTTTATCGGCTTCACTATGTAGAGGGTTCCACCCGACATCAGCGCCCTTCTT
>JALWEK010000064.1 GCA_027014185.1 Aquificaceae bacterium | reverse complement strand
CTCAAAGCTCCTCACCTGAGGGTAGGGGAAGTCCTCTATAATCTCGTTCTCCCCTTCTCTTGCAAACCTTATAACCTTCATTCCCGCTTCCGCGGCGGCCTTTATCTCATCGGGATTGTCGGAAAGAAAGAGTATCTCCTCGGGTTTTAGCCCGATCCCCCGGGCGATCATCCTGTAGGACTCTGGATCTTTCTTGTTCCCGATCTTGGTGTCGAAGTACCCCGAGAAGAGGTAGTTTATGTCCCCGTACCGGGTATGTCCAAAGAGGAGCTTCTGGGCTTTCACCGAACCCGAGGAGTAAACGTATATAGGGATCCCCCTCCCGTGCCACTCCTTGAGCTTTCTGTAAGCGTCCTCGTATATGTGTCCCTTCAGCTCCCCGCTTTTATATCCTTCCTCCCAAATTAGTCCCTGGATTTCCTTAAGGGGAGTTGCCTTCCTGTCCTCATCGATCCATCTGAGGAGTGTATCTACAGGATCTCCGGGTTCTATCTTCCGAACTTCTTCCAGTATCCTCTTGATATCCGGATCTTCCGAACGCTCCTTTACAAACTCCCTGAGCTTCTTCTTTGAGTAAGGAAAGAGGACGTCCTTGACGAAAGAGATCGAAGAGGTGGTCCCCTCTATGTCGGTGAGAACAGCCTTAATCAAGGGCCACTATCCCCTCGTACTTGGGAAACCTTTTGGCTATGTCCGAACCCGTGTAGTTGGCCACCCAGCCCTCGGGTGTGGTGAAGAGCCTTATGCACTTGAAGTTGGGATTCTCACCCATGTCGAACCAGTGGGGAGTGTTGGGAGGAACGCTTATCAGGTCTCCACCCTCGCAGTGGACCACATAGACCTTGTCGTTGGGATGGAGGTAGAAGACGCCGTCTCCGTAAACGAAGTATCTGACCTCGAAGTCCGAGTGTGTGTGCTCGTCGAGGAACTTATTCCTCAGCTCCTCCTTCTTGGGGTTGTCGGGCGTCAGGGAAACCACATCGCAGGACTGGAAGCCGAACCTTACCATGAGCCTGTTTATAGGTTCCTTGAAGGCCTCGAGGACCTCCTCCTCGCCAGCGTCTTCACCGATGGGGGCACTCGGCTCCCACCTCTCGAAGAGAACGTTTATCTCGGAAAGCCTCCTGGCTATCTCCTCCGGATCCTCTACCTTCTCCAGAAGATTTCCTTCCTCGTCGTAGATAAGCAGCCTGCTCATGGGGAATATTTTAATTGGATTCGAGGACGTATGTTACAATTTACACACTATGATTTAAATCATGAGGTCCCTCAGCGGAACGATACTTATACAGTCTGTTATATCCTTTTTGCTATCCCTAGGGGTCATATATGTGGTCCTTTACTCTGCTGTGAGAAGTATATACATGTATCAAACGGAGAAAACACTTGAAGGCGTGTCAAGACAAGTGTTCAGCTCGATGTTCCAAGTAATGAAGAGGGGGTGGAGTAGAGAGGACCTTCTTGAGTTTCTAAGGAGTTTGGAAACTTCCTACCAAAAGACGCCTCTAGTAGTGAACATATATAGGGGAGACAAGGTTAAAAAGCTCTTCGGTGATGTTCCAGAGCCGGGGAAGAGTGAAGATGTTATCAAGGCTATGAAAGAAGGTACAAGGGTTTACCGTTCGGAAGGGAGTCATTTACTTTATGTTTACCCGGTTAAGGCAAAATCCGTATGCCTGAAATGTCATGTAAACGCAAAGAAAGGAGATGTTCTGGGAGCGGTAGAAACTCGGTTTAATACAGGAGAGCTTTTTGCTGATATAAACAGGAAGATGCTTGCGACCTTACTATTTTTACTTCCCGTTAACATTATCTTCGCCCTTATCTCTTCCCTACTCATTCAGAGGGCAATAAGGAGAGTCGGTTCATCTATAGAGAGGAACATAGAGGAACTCAGGAGTGTAGAGGATGTGAACAGGATAGGTATATCGGAAGAGGTCCCTTATAGGGAGTTCAAGAAGATAGAAGACTCTCTGAAGTTGCTTGCGGCGAGGATTAAAGATATAGCTGTGGACAGGAGTATCCTAGAGCTGGAAACAAAGATTCTCGAAAAGTTCATCGTCACATCTGAACTTGTTAATGACTGGAGGAAATACGTTGGCAGGCTCCTCGAGGATGTGAACGGGATAATCGAGTTAAATGTTATCTTCTCCGTTTTCATAGAAGGAGATACGCTTGAGGTTGAGATTTTCTGGCTTCATAATCCAACAGAGGAAATAAAAAGCTTTCTCGAAGACCTCATAAATAGGGAGGTAATCTCTAGACTTCCCGTAACTACCTTTTCTGGAAAGGATATAGTCTTCCACCATCACGTATCCAAAGAAGATGTGGTATGTACAGAAGTGGAGGAAGAAGCACTCAGGCTTAGAACCAAAGTCCTCTTCCTAGAAAAACCTCAGCTAGGAGGTATAGTAGGTGTAGGGTTGAACTCGGAGCTTGCCCAGGACCCATATAAGCACTCAGTTCTCGATGTTATCCTTGCTACCCTAATAAACGTTATAGGCTCTGCGAAAGCGATAAGCGTCCACGTTCAGGAAGTAGAGTTCTACGCTATGAGAGATTCCCTTACATTTCTATACAACCAGAGGACATTCTGGGAGCTTTTCAACTACGAGCTTGAGAGAGCAGAGAGGTTCGGAAGAAAGTTAAGCCTAATTCTACTTGACCTCGATAACTTTAAGGTCATAAACGACACTTACGGACACGTTTTCGGGGATACAGTCCTAAGGGAGGTGGGCAGGGTCATATACGAGAAAAAGAGAAAGGCGGACGTGGCCGCTAGGTACGGAGGGGATGAGTTCGCCCTAATAGCTGTGGGGGCCGGTGTTAATGAGGCATACACTTTAGCAAAGAGAATAAAGGAGGGTATAGAGAGCCTCGCTATATACGCTGGCGAGGAGAGAACCGTGAACGTTGAAGTCTCTATAGGGATAGCTACATATCCCGAGCATGCAACGAACCCTCGGGACCTCTTTATACTAGCAGATAACATGCTTAGAAAGGCCAAGGAAGAAGGAAGGAGCAGATTAAAAGTCCCATCGTATGAAGACCTAAGCGATATGAAATGCCTCCTAACGAAAAAGAGCATTCAGGTACTGGATGCTCTTAACAGGAGGGAGATAGTACCTTACTTCCAACCGATAGCTAACCTGCGCACTGGAGAGGTATTTGCCAACGAAGCTCTTATGAGGATAGGGAAACATCATATACCGGCCTCCGAGTTTGTGGAGACTGCCGAGAATCTTGGTGTTCTCGTTCGCATGGACCTGATACTTTACGAAGAAGTATTTAAGAAAATAAAGGAGCAGAACTACAAAAAGAAAATATTCCTGAACTTCTCTCCGAGGTTCTTACTGATGGAGGACTTTCCCGATAGGATAAACAGGCTAGTGGAAGATTACGATGTTGAGCCCGAAAACGTTGTATTCGAGCTGACGGAAAGGGATAGTGTCAAAAACGTGGAGCTTTTAGAAAGGTTTATCAAACATATGAAGGAAAGTGGGTTTAAGTTCGCTATAGATGACTTTGGTTCCGGATACTCATCCTTTCACTATCTAAAGCGGATCCCGGTAGATTATGTGAAGATAGAAGGGGAGTTTGTAAAAGATATACCCTTGGACTGGAGAGACAGAAGTTTTATATCCTCTATAGTTGCCCTTGCTAAGGGCATGGGTATAAAAACTGTAGCAGAGTTTGTTGAAAGCGAAGACATCCTGAAGCTTCTTGAGGAGCTCGGAGTGGACTACGGACAGGGCTTCTACTTTGGGAAACCCTCCCCAGAGCTCAGGGAATAATTTAAAATTTAGAGCATGATTACGTCGGGATTTCCCCTTCTTAGAGGCAGGCGGCTCAGGAGGAACGAAAACATAAGGAGGCTCGTGAGGGAGAACCGCATAACCCTCGACGACCTCATATACCCCATATTTGTCAGGTACGGAGAGAATGTTGTAGAAGAGGTTCCCTCAATGCCCGGCGTATTCAGATACTCGGTGGACAGGGTCGCCGACGCTGTCAAGGAGGTCAGAGACCTCGGTATTCCCGCCGTTATACTGTTCGGGATACCTGAACACAAGGACGAGGTGGGCTCGGACACCTGGAGCTATGAGGGGATAATCCAGAGGACCCTCCGGGTTCTGAAGAAGGAAGTTCCAGACATGTATCTGATAACTGACGTATGTTTCTGTGAATACACCTCCCACGGACACTGCGGAATTCTTCACGACCACGAGGTGGACAACGACGCGACCCTCGAAAACCTGCAGAAGCAGGTAGTATCCCACGCGGAGAACGGGGCCGACATGGTGGCCCCATCGGGGATGATGGACGGTATGGTGAAGGCTATAAGG
>JALWEK010000063.1 GCA_027014185.1 Aquificaceae bacterium | reverse complement strand
AAACAACCCCCTTTTCAGGTTAGTATCAACCGCTAGAAGATTACTTAGAAAGTCTTCGATACTTTCAAATTCCATCTTCTCCATAGCTACCTCCCCTGTGGTAAGTTTAATGAAAAGGAAAACCCCGAAGGCCTCTTTTATAATCCATGGGTAGTTATCTTCGGATCTATTAATAGAATCCCTTACCTTCCTGAGGAGGAATCTTATTAGGAATCTTTCATCGATCTTGATTCCTCTGAAGGTTTTGTCCACTATTTCAAGAAAGTATTTTTGCAGGTCAGGATTTTTCTTGGAAGGATCGCTCTTTGAAAAGAATCTGTACACCGTACCATATGTAAAGTTTTCAAGGCCTAAGAGCTTTTCTACCTTGTCTTTGGCTTCAAAGAGCTGTTTTAGTCTCGAGGGATATATATCTTGAATGTGGAGGAGTATCCTCTCGGCGGACTGCTGGGATTCCGTAAAGAGAAGGTTCAAGCTCAGGAAGTCCCCCTCCTCGCTCAACAGGTCCAGGATCTCCTCTTCGTCGCTGAGAAGAGCCCTCCTCTCCCTTCCAGAGAGCTTTAACTTTCTAACCTCATCGTTAAAGAGTATATCCATAACCTCATGGACCAACTCCTCTTTGCCCATTACAAACTCAGGAATCAGCTGGTATCTTAGTCCTGAAAGATTGAACTTGAGCTTGTTCTCTATCAACCTCTTCCCTTCTTCTATGTAGCGTTTGCAATCGTGACAAAGAGGGAAGTTCTTAAAAGCTACATCTTTATCAAAGCCGCCGCTTATGTATCCGGGTTTGTCAATGGTATAGAACTTATATGGGGATATGTCTCCGCTCACTTCCTTTTCTTCAAGACAGACGGAACAGACGGCTTTCCCTCTGCTCTCTTTGCCTTCCTCCATAGTAAGCTTCTGGGCCGCTCTTTTGAAGCCTTCTATATCCCCTATATACCTACCACCTACTTTGATGGTTAGAAGAACTGTTTCCTTCTTCGGTATATCCTTAGTTTTCTCTTTTAACCTTTCTTCTATCCTTCCTTTCTCAAGGTTCAGCTGAGGTATTCCTTCTTCAACTTTCTTACAGGAGTTTAAAGCCTTTTCAAGGTTTCCTAGGGTTTTCCTGATAGGAGACTTCTCTCCCGGCTTGCTCTTTCCTCTGTTCAATATGAGTGTAGGTGTGAGTGTCGGAGGATTGCTACTTTTGGCCTTCTTGTAGAGATACTTAGGTAGCTTTTCTCTTTCGAACCACTCCAGCTCAGCACCTTTGAAGTTTCCTTCCTCGTCGAAATTCAGGACCAAGACTTTGTCCGCTTTAATCTCATCGTAAGGCCTAACCTCCCCAAATCTAAGCCCTATATCCCTGACAGCTTTAAGCACTACAGCACCCTCTCCACCATCCCAAATCCCTGTGAATTTTTAGCTCCCAGACCCGCTTCAAGGGCAAGCCTAATTATCTCCGCATCGCCCCGCAATTTAAAGTATCCCTCCCATGCTTCTATAAGCGTTCCCCTGTAAAGGATCTTTTTCCTGTAACCCTCCACAACCTTGACGGGTTCTATCTCCAACTCCTCTCTGTAGCTTTTACTATACACGAGCTCGTACTTCTTAACAAGGTTTTTCTTGATGAGTTCGTGGAACTCCTCCTGCCAGGGGTTGAGGTAGTGAAACCTTCTCTCCCCCTCGGGAGTCCTGTAAACGGTTATTGGGGAGAGGCATCTTACTGTGATCTCTTCATCAACTTCGGGTTTTACGAGTTCTATAGAAGAAAGACTTACCTTGTTCTTCCCAAGCAAAAGGTTCTCTCTTCTAAGGAAGGTTTTAACAGAAGAGGAAACAATATCCATTAAAGGGGATGAAAAGTAGAGAGTGATCTCTGGTTTAAAAAAGATGAGACCTTTTTTCCTGTCTTTACTCACCATCCTACCTATAACCTTTGAAAAGGTAAAGAGCTTGAACCTCCTCTTACCGTGAAGGAACCCTATGTCGTGGAGAAATTTAGATAACACAGGATCCATATTTTTGTAAAAGAATGCCTGAAGTATGTGGTTGTAGCTTTTTGGAAGGATAACGTCCCCTTCTCCTACCAAGTTTATCTTGACTATCATTACGGTTATAATTTATCCGCTGATCAAACGTATAGAGCTTCTGTTCGAATCCTTCCTCTGGAAGTCGAGGCTCCTTGTGATCCTTGCGGTTATAAGCTCTCTGATAGGGGCATTCGCCCTGTTCATCGCTGGGCTTTTAGAGGTTCTTATTCCCCTCTTCAAGTTCTTCAAGACCTTCGATTACGAGGTTCTCTCGAAAAAGCTCGTCGCCTCTGCGATAGCCTCGATAGATATGTTCCTGATAGCTACCTTTTTGCTCATATTCTCCCTAGGTCTTTACGAGCTCTTCATCTCCAAGATAGACGTCGCGGAGAGGGATCCCAGAAGTTCCAAGGTTCTCTTCATAACGAACCTCGAGGATCTAAAAACCAAGCTGGGCAGGGTCGTGATAATGGTCCTGATAGTTACCTTCTTCAAGCAGGCGATAGATATGGAGTACAAAACGCCCCTGGACGTTCTCTACCTATCCGCGGGAGCCTTCGGGATAGCCTTGGCCCTCTACTTTACCCACAAGGAGGCCCACAACCACTAGAGCTTTCCCTCGTAAGCTCTCTGATAGAGCTCCCTAACGTCATCGAGCGTGGGTTCTACCGGATTTATCAGGAAGGAGTGCCTGGCGAGCATATAGACATCCTCGGTGAGTCTGTCGAGTATCCCCTCTTCCACGCCCACATCCTTTAATGTCTTCAGTAGGCCTATCCTCTCGAGGAAATCCACTACAGCATCTACAGCAAGCTCCGGTCTCTCCTCGTATCCCATCAGTTTAGCGAAGAGGGCGTACTTCTCGGGATTCCCCTTGTAGTTGAACCTGGTTATATGAGGGGCGAGTATGGCCAGACCGAGCCCGTGGGCCACGTGAGGGTAGTGGGCCGAAACCGGATGCTCCATGGCGTGGATAAGGGCAACCCCCAGATGATCTATCGCTATACCGGCGAGCATTGAGGCGTAAGCGAGCTTCTCTCTAGCTTCGTAGTTCTCCGGCTCCTCGACCGCAACGGGGAGCCATTTAGATATCAGCTCTATAGCCCTTACAGAACACTCCTCCGCCATGAAGTTCTCCGCCCTGTTGGTGAGGGACTCAAGGGCGTGGGTAAGGGCGTCGAAGCCTGTGATGGCGGTGAGCTCCGGGCTCATGGTGATAGTGAGCTCTGGGTCTATTATCGCCACCTTCGGGTAGTTCAGGCTGTGGGAGAGGACAAGCTTCTCCTTTCTTATCTCGTTAGTGATAACAGAATACTTGTCCACCTCGCTCCCGGTTCCCGCGGTTGTGGGAATGCATATGACGGGCCTGCTCAGGTAGGGAACTAGTCTGGGGCCCTCAGGGTATTTGACGTAGTCCCACACCGAGCCTTCGTTGGAGGAGACTATGGATATGGCCTTCGCTGTGTCGAGGGCGCTTCCGCCTCCGAGGCCGATTATGAAGTCCACCTTCTCCTCAACCGCTATCCGCGCCCCTTCGTTTACTATCTTGTCGGTGGGGTTTGGGATAACCTCGTTGTAGAGGATGTACTCCTGGATTCCGTGGGAGTTAAGGGATCTTATGACCTTGTCCAGGGCTCCACTCTTTTTAGCGTTCTCTTTTCCCGTTACTATAAGGGCTTTGAAGCCGTACCTGCGGGCCACCTCACCGGTCTTTTCTACCGCTCCCTTTCCGAAGAAGACCTCGACAGGTCTGTAGAAGTTTATGACCATGGGAGTTTAAATTATACCGAGCCATCTCAGGATCAAATAGATAACCACCGCAAAACCTATGCACCCTGCACAGGCTATAAGGAACCTGGTGAGCTTTCCCATGTAATAGAATATACACGTGCTCCTCGAGCTGGAAGAACTTCTAAAAAGACTTGAAAGGGAACGTGCGGGAAAAAAGGTTGTATTCACCAACGGATGCTTCGACATAATTCACGCGGGGCACGTGGACTACCTCGAGAAGGCAAAGAAGCTGGGTGACATCCTCGTGGTGGGCCTGAACTCGGACAGCTCCGTGAAGAGGATAAAGGGTGAGAAGAGGCCCATAATCCCTCAGGAGATGAGGGCAAAGGTCCTGAGGTCCCTGAAACCGGTCGATTACGTGGTTGTCTTTGAGGAGGATACTCCCTTGAGGCTTATAAGAGCCATCAAACCCGATGTCCTCGTGAAAGGCGGGGACTGGGAGCTGGAAAGGATAGTTGGGAGGGAGTTCGTCGAGTCTTACGGAGGAGAGGTAAAGACCATACCTTTTGAGTTCGACATATCCACATCAAAGATAGTGGAGAGGATAATCAGGCTTTACTGCCGTTGAGGTCCAGCGTCATCCTCACCCAGTAGTTGTACTGTCCTTTCTCCTTAAAACCGAAGTTCCTGTAGAACTCGATGGCCCTGTGGTTCTCGTCCCCAACCCAGAGCTCTGCGGTGTGGAGCCCCTTGTTCCTAAAGTAGTCGAGTATCTTCTCCATGAGGGCGTGACCTATCCCCATTCCCTGGTACTCGGGCAGGATCACTATCTCGTGTATGGCGCCCACCTTCTTGTGCTCTCTCTTGCTGAACCAGTTTGCGTCCCCGGCTACGAAACCCACTATCCTCCCGTCCACCTTGGCGACGAATATGCCCTCCGGATCCCTCTTCCAGAGCCATCTCATGTAAGCTCTTACATCCTCCGGATGGGTGTAGGAGTATTCTTCGAGCCCCCTGTACCCTTCGAGGTAAACCTTCGCAAGCTCTTCTAGGTCCTCCTCCTTCGCCCGCTCTATCTTAAAGTTCACCTTTTCCTTTCTCATCGGAGGTTCTCCGCCCTTCTCACCTTAGTATCCGGGGGGAGATCCAGCCTGAAGAGATGTGATGATGGAGTGTAGTTCTTGACTACGTCTATGAACTCTATGGTGGTTTCAGTTCCCTCCGAGTCCACCACCCTTATACTCCTCGGATCCAGATCCTTATCCACCTCTACGTAAACCTCCTTTATATTTTCATCTTTTCTCTTGGGCCTGAGTATAACCACCTTTAGGTTACCCTTCTCGAGTTCTCCAACCGGATCGAAAACCTCACTCAAGGGCCTTGAGAAGAAGAAGAGGGACTCTATCACCGGCGAGGTGTTGTTCTCGGTGCTGTCTATTATCGCCTCCTTGTCCTCCTCGTTGTATACGATTATTTCTTTCCCGCTCGAGACCATAACGATCCTATCCGGGTATGTGTACTTTATGCGGAACCTGCCATCCTTGGTGGCGTAAAATACGCCCTTGCTCAGCTCGGGCTTGGGGTACCAGGAGTACCTCGTCTTCTGGACGAAGAAGACCTTTACGCTCTTTACGTCTTTGAGCTTCTCTTCCAGTTTCTTAAAGGTCGATGTGTCAGCGAGAGCGCTCGCTACCATTAAAAGCAGAAGGAACAGAAACTGCATAGGATCAATATATCACAGCTTTTCGAACCTTCTTAAGAAGGAGCCCAGAACCTCGAACCACATCTCCACCACGTTCCAGTTAACGGCCTCGGGGGTGTCGTAGAATGTGTGTCTCAATGTAAAGGGGTTTGAGGAGAGGAAGAGGGTCTCCACACCATTTTTCTTGAAGGGGATATGATCGCTCCTTCCCCTTCTACCCTCTCTGAAGGGGATATCCACCTTTATATCCTTTATATGTTTATAGAACTTCTCCATTATTCTCTCGCCGTTGTAGCCCTCGGCGTCTTTGTATATTACCGCCGGGTTGTCCCATCCTACAGAGTCTATGTTTATAGCGTACTCGGTGTACTTGAGATTCTTAACGTGATGTTTTGCCCCCTCAAGGCCCAGCTCCTCCGCGTCGGTTATCATGAACCTGAGTCTGTAAGGGAAATAGTAGGTATCCTTGAGTTCCTGTGCGAGGAGCATTAGAAGAGCTACGCCTACGGCGTTGTCTATCGTACCCTTCACGAAGGGCTTAGAGTCCAGGTGCGCGGTTATGTAGAGAAAGGGTCCTTTCCCTATGTCGAAGTAGAGGTTCTTTCCCCTCACCTTGGTCTTCTTAACTTTGGACTCTATCCTCACCTCCTTTCCGAGAAGATCAAAGGCAGTTTCCCTGTCCACAGAGAGGGCTAAAAAGGGCTCCCCGCTTACGTTCCCTATGTATGGGGAAACGAGCTCCTCCATGTAGAATATAGCTCCCACAGCGCCCTTCTCTTTCAGCTTCCTTACCTTCTCTTCCTCCCTCTCGCCACCTACCTTAACTAGGGCTACCTTGCCCCTCACATCGTCTTCTTCCTGTACAACCTTCGCCTCCCTCTCACCCCACAGACTTCCCACGAAGGGGTACGCCTTTACCTCGGTTCCGTTGAGCTTGATCCTCCCTTCCAAGGGTATGTTCTTTTCGGTCTCGAAGCTCTCCTCCACGAAGGGAACACGTAGCTTCCTTAAGAACTTCCTTATGTAGTTCCTCGACTCCTCTATCCCGTCCGAGGAGGAGACTCTATTCCGTGATGATAGGAAGTGCGTTATCTCCTGAAGCTTTTCCAGCTGTTCACTTCTCATATACGGGCGTAAGCCAGCTCCTGTACCTCTCTATGTTCCCCCTCACGGCGTTGAAGTAAAGCTCCTGAAGCTGACGGGTTATCTCCCCTATCTTCCCGCTCCCCACCTTCCTGTTGTCCACCTCCACGACTGGTGTGACTTCGGCGGCCGTTCCCGTCAGGAATATCTCGTCCGCAACGTAGAGTTCACTCCTTGCGACCGCTCTCTCCTCCACCTTGACCACGAGATCGTTCCTTAAAAGGTTTATAACTGCCTTCCTTGTTATTCCCTCGAGTATGTGTTCGTTGTAAGCGGGTGTAACGGCCTTGCCCTCCCTTATCAGAAATATGTTCTCCCCAGATCCTTCCGATACGTACCCCTGGGAGTTCAAAAGGAGGGCCTCATCGTACCCTGCCATCAGGGCCTCTGTCTTTGCGAGGGCGCTGTTCACGTAAGCTCCGGCTACCTTCCATCTGGAGGGTATGGAGTTGTCTTCGTTCCTCCTCCAGGAGGAGACCTTGACCCTTATCCCCTGTGAGGTGTCCAGGTACCT
Organism: Aquificaceae bacterium; assembly: GCA_027014185.1. GTDB lineage: Bacteria > Aquificota > Aquificia > Aquificales > Aquificaceae > Hydrogenivirga. The sequence goes on along the minus strand of JALWEK010000063.1, from coordinate 6,604 downwards.
GCCGAAGTTGTAGGTGTACATCGCTATTTCGGGGGTGTACCCTATCAGCTTTGGAGTTAGGGCGAGATCTTTGAAATAGACTATCGGCCTTATGTAAACGTCCTGCTTTATACCGTTCTTGCTGAGAAGCTCCTTGGTTATATCGACCAGCTCTTCGGCCGTGTAAGGGAGTTCCATGAAGAGTGCTCTGGCGTTCTTGAGCAATCTCTCGAAGTGTTCCTTTGCAAAGAGAATGTAAAGCTGCTCGTGTTCCTCGTTCCAGTATGCCCTTAGACCCTCGAATATGGCGGTACCGTAGTGGAAGGAGTTGGTCTTTATGTTTATGTTCGCCTCCTCTATGGGGACGAACTTACCCTCGAAAAAGGCGTACTCCATGAGGAAAGATTCTACCATAAAGTTTGTGCTATAATACCTCCCCGTTATGCCAAAGCTGTCCCCGAGAGACATAAGGAGGAAGATACAGGGTATAAAGAATACGAGAAGGATCACCAACGCCATGAAGGTGGTCTCGGCCGCAAAGCTCAGGCGCGCCCAGGAGCTCCTTTACTCCTCAAGACCATACTCGGACAAACTCTACGAGCTTGTAAGGGACCTCGCCGCACACGTGGATAGGGAAACGCTGCCCCTCCTCGAGGAAAGGGAAGAAAGGAAAGTAGATCTCATACTCGTTACCGCCGACAGGGGCCTTGCGGGAGCCTTTAACTCCAACATAATAAGGGAGGCTGAGAAGTTCGTGGCTGAAAAGCGGGAGAAGGGAAGGCAGATTAGCCTGATACTGATAGGAAGGAAAGGCTACCAGTATTTCTCCAAGAGGGACTACAGCATAGTCAAAGGGTACGATGAGGTCTTCAGGAAGGAGGTAAACTTCGGGATAGCCAAGGAGGTCTCGGAGATAGTGAGGGAGAGGTTCACGAACGGCGAGGTGGACGCGGTCTATCTGATGAACAACGAGATGATAACGAGAGCGAGTTACAAGCCCGTTACCAGGAAGTTCCTACCCTTCGAACTCCCAGAGGAAGGCGCAGGGGGCATGGGTGTTTACACCTTCGAGGTGGACGAGGAAGAGTTCATGAACAACCTGGTGAACCTGTATCTCAACTACCAGATATACAGGGCTATGGTCGAGTCCAACGCTGCGGAGCACTTCGCGAGGATGGTGGCTATGGACAACGCCACTAAGAACGCGGACGACCTTGTGAAGCAGTGGACCATGATATTTAACAAGGCGAGGCAGGAGTCTATCACTCTCGAGCTTATAGATATAGTTGGTGCTGCAGAAGCTATGAAGTGAAGGAGTACCTTAGCAAGGCTATAGATGTGGAGATGCAGAGGTTTGGTTTGTTTTTCACTCTGATGATAGCTTCCGGTGGCGGGTCCGTGGGTGTGATGCTGGGAGAGTTCAGTGTATTCAAAGGGTTTCTGGCTATAGCTGGAGTGCTTACAGCTTTTATCTCGGCTGGACTCGCTTCGAGGAGTTATATTAAGATAAACAAGCTCCTGGAGGAACTTAGAGGTGTTTGAGATCGCCATTAAGGTTTCGGTCGTTATCGGGCTCCTTGTGATCTTAGGGGTCTTGTTGTTTATGCTTAAGGAAGAGCTCAAACCTATGCCACACGAGAAAGGGTAAGGAGGTTTCAGTATGGCTGAGAAGATAGTGGGAAGGATAGTTCAGGTCATAGGACCTGTCGTTGACGTGGAGTTCGATACAAAGGAACTCCCTCCCATCAAGCACGGCCTAAAGACGATAAGAAGGTACATAGACGACAAGGGTAACTGGGCGGAGGAGGAGCTTTTCTTCGAGGTGGCCCAGCACATAGGCGAGAGCAGGGTCAGGGCGATAGGCATGGGAGCTTCAGACGGCCTTGTGAGGGGTCAGGAGGTCGAGTACCTTGGAGGTCCTATAAGCGTTCCCGTGGGAAGGGAGGTCCTGGGAAGGATATTCAACGTCGTCGGACAGCCGATAGACGAGCAGGGGCCCGTGGAGGCTAAGGAGTACTGGCCGATGTTCAGGGATCCCCCTTCCCTAGACGAGCAGTCCACGAAGGTCGAGATACTCGAAACCGGTATCAAGGTTATAGACCTGCTCGAGCCCTACGTCAAGGGAGGTAAGGTCGGCCTCTTCGGAGGCGCCGGGGTTGGAAAGACGGTCCTGATGCAGGAGCTCATCCACAACATAGCTAAGTTCCACAAGGGCTTCTCGGTGGTAATAGGAGTCGGAGAGAGGACGAGGGAAGGTAACGACCTCTGGCTGGAGATGAAGGAGTCGGGAGTTCTCCCCTATACAGTCATGGTCTATGGACAGATGAACGAGCCCCCTGGTGTGAGGTTCAGGGTCTCCCAGACGGGTATAACGATGGCCGAGTACTTCAGAGACGTGGAGGGCCAGGACGTTCTTACCTTCATAGACAACATCTTCAGGTTCGTTCAGGCGGGTTCCGAGGTCTCCACGCTTCTGGGAAGGCTTCCCTCCGCGGTCGGATACCAGCCCACTCTCAACACAGACGTTGGAGAGGTCCAGGAGAGGATAACCTCCACCAAGAAAGGTTCTATCACCGCCGTTCAGGCGGTCTATGTTCCCGCTGACGACATAACGGACCCGGCCCCTTACTCGATCTTCGCCCACCTCGACGCTACCACAGTCCTGGCAAGGAGACTGGCAGAGCTCGGTATATACCCCGCCATAGATCCCCTCGAGTCCACCTCCAAGTACCTGGCTCCTGAGTTCGTGGGGGATGAGCACTACGAGACCGCAATGGAAGTCAAGAGAATACTCCAGAGGTATAAAGAACTTCAGGAGATTATCGCCATCCTCGGTATGGAGGAGCTCTCGGAAGAGGACAAGGCGATAGTCAACAGGGCAAGGAGGATACAGAAGTTCCTCGCACAGCCCTTCCACGTTGCGGAGCAGTTCACGGGTATGCCCGGTAAGTACGTCAAGCTCGAAGATACCATCAGGTCCTTCAAGGAGATCCTCACCGGCAAGTACGACCACCTTCCCGAGAACGCATTTTACATGGTGGGAACTATAGAGGACGTGATAGAGAAGGCCAAGCAGATGGGGGCAAAGGTATAACCTGATATATCTCCTTTTCCTTGCCCCCTCTTTCCTTTAAGCTTTCTCATGTGGAAGAAAAACTCTTAGGGGCAGCCCAGTACTTTTACATCCACGTAGAGAAGAGAAGTCTTCCCCTCGAAGCCTCCAAGGCGCTCGTCAATTATAGCCTGGGGAACGGAAGCAGGAACATAGCCATCTCTATGCTGGAGAGGACCAAAAGGCATCTGTCCCTGTGGATAGAGGACAGCTCCCAGGTTCAGATATACAAGCGCTTTTTCGGATACCTTTCGAAGAAGGAGGAGCTAAACCTTGCGGAGTGCTTCTCCCCCTTCGTTCTGGTGGGAGCGTGGGAGAGCTTTTACGATTTGCTAATAAGGGAGAGATCTAAGAGAAGGGACGCCTTCAACTGGCTCAGAGGCTTCTTTGAAAACCTCCAGGTAGAGGATCTGCGCGAAGAGGAGAAGCCGGCAACCCTTTTTGAAAAGCTCCTGGAACGGATAGATCTTCCCGATAACCATAGCTTCTTTGTGGCAACCCATGTAGCGTACATGATGAACCCGCACGCCTTCGTACCTCTTTCTAAAAGTTCTGGGGACGCTATCTCCGTGGATGAGCCGGGAGCTTACTTCAGGCTTGTGGAATCGACAAGGAGTAGGAGGATAAAGCCCATAGAGGTGAGCGCCTTCCTACACCTCCTCTACGAAAACGTGCCCTCGAAGAGGTACGGCGCGGAGATGATCCTGGGGATAGACAGGGAGCTCGAGCTCCTGAAAAAAGCGGAAAAGCTCTGGGATGAGGGAGAGTTCTACGAGGCCCACGAGATACTGGAAGAGGTCTGGGAGTACGTTAAGGATCCGGAAAAGAGAAAGTGCTATCAGGGAGTTATAAGGTTTGCGATAGCTCTTTACCACTACCAGAGCGGTGAGTTTAAAAAGGCTCAGAACGTGCTTAAAAAGGCCCTGCCCCAGATGAAGAATTGCAGGAACAAGTTGCCCATAAACCTGAGGGAGCTTGCCCTGCACGCAGAGGAGATCCTGCGCAGACTGAAGGAGGGATCTCCCGTGGGGGTTTACCCGCCCTTCAGGGTGGTATAATTTTTATTCTCTGAGGAGGGTGTAGCTCAGCTGGTAGAGCAGTGGACTGTGGATCCACGGGTCGCGGGTTCGAGTCCCGTCACCCTCCCCAAAATCCTGAACTGCAATTAAGTTTGAACTAGAATCGATTAGCTTTCTATTTTCGTCTGTTGGCTAAGACGATTTCTTTGTTAAAAAGAGCCTTTGGATACTTTTAAAGGCCTTTTGATAGATATTCAAAAGCTGTATATATACGGCTTTTATCTGGTTTACTCTGGACATACATACTTATATCATTAAGCATAATACAGGAGGTGCGCTTTGAAGAAGAAAACATACATATTTGATGACAATACGCTCGATATGATCGACCATTTGAAGTGTGAATTGAACCAGAAAGAGGTTGTTATTTTAAAAGAAGCTATAAGGATGCTTTACGAATCCAAGTATGAAAGAAAGAAAAAGGAAGATCTGCTCAACGAAATAGTTAGAAAACTGGATTACATTGTTAGAAGAATAGAGGATCTGAGTTTTGAACTGGGCAAGTGCAAGGAAAGGAACAAGTATCTCGAGGACAAGCTGAAGAGGTTTATGGAGGACTACAATGATAAGTGATGCGCTCAAGCTTACATATAAAGCTGCGTAAAATGATCTACAGATCGTTTACCACATTTTTACTCACCATAGCCCTCCTTATATCACTGCTGAGTGCAGTCACAACCCTAATCATGGTAGAGGCCGTTATAGGGGACCTGGCGATAGACCTGCTTAGGGATGAAAATGCAGGAGAGACCATTATAGAGCAGGTTATAGAGAAACACTTTTTGAATATACTTCTGCTCTCGTTCATCCCGCCTCTGCTTGGGGTATCCCTCATAGTTTTGGTTTTTAAAAAGAAGGTTTCCTCAGCCGTATCGAGGCTGAGAGAAAAGGCCTTTGGGCTATCGCATTCCGAAGGGCCTGGCGTGGAGTACCTGGAGAGGGAGGACCTCGGATTTGATGAGTTGAACGAGATAAAGGACAGTATAGTGGACATATTCAAAAAGCTCGAGGAGGAGAAGGTATCGAAACGGCTGGTCGAGCTGGAGCTAAAGCTAACCAGAGCTCTCCTGATACCCTACGGTAACATCAGAGATTGGAAGGAGGCCGTTCAGAGCATTATAGACAAGCTGTCAGAGGTAATCGATCTCGACTGCCTGATAGTAGGCTTTATGAAGGCTCCGGACGAGATAGAGATCCACGCCTTCTGGTTATGTAAAAGGGATTCTTCTTACGAGGAGCTGATCAAGAGCAAGGTAAAGGATCATTACAAGGATGTCGATAACGTGACCCTTACGGCTTACCAGCTTTCCGAGGAGGAAAAGGATGTTCGCAACAGGGAGATCGTCTATATAGTGCTCAAGGATGCCTCAGTCGGACAGATAATATGCGCGAGCTTGATAGTCAGCGACGCTGAGCCGAGCGAGTTAAAGGTCGTGGAGGGTTTTCTACCGGCCTTGGCAAGCGTAATAGGTTCAACGCGTGCCCTGGAGAGCTACGCGAGGGAGATAGAGTATTACGCAACGAGGGACGCCCTGACGGGTCTTTACAACCAGCGTATGTTCTGGGAGCTGCTCGAGTATGAAATAGAGAGGGCGAGGAGGAGAAACTATAGCTTTGCGGTTCTGATTATAGATATAGACAACTTCAAGGTCATAAACGATACATACGGGCACGGATTCGGGGATGAGTTCCTTAAGGAGTTCGCAAAGTTGTTAGATAAGACCTTCAGGAGAGAGGACATAGTGGCCCGCTACGGAGGGGACGAGTTCGCTGTTATACTGCCCTATACATCCCAGGAGGAAGCCCTTAGAACGGCGAACAGGCTTTTGCAGGAACTTGAGGAGTTCAGCGTTCGTGCTCCGGACGGCAAGCCCGTTAAGGCTACCGTATCAATAGGCATAGCCGTGTATCCTCTTCACGGGGAAAGCGCGAGGGAGCTGTTCTTGGTTGCTGACAACATGATGTACAGGGTCAAGAGCGAAGGCAAGAACAGAGTGGCCCTTCCATCGGCGATCGATTTTGAGAGGATAAGGCAGGCGGAAGGGAAGATAGGGATGCTAATAATGGACGCTATCGAGAAGAGCAGTGTGGTCCCCGCATTCCAACCGATAGTCGAGGTCGATAGTGGCAGCATTCACGCCTACGAGGTCCTAATGAGAATAAAGCAGGACGGCAGGCTGATACAGGCATCCGAGTTCATCCACGTTGCCGAAAGTATGGGCATGATACACAAGCTCGACCACATCCTCATAGATAAGGCCTTGAAAGAGGCCGTGGAACGCAACTTTAGGGGTAGGCTCTTCTTCAATCTCACACCAAGGGCTCTCGTTCTCGAGGACTTCATAGAGAATATGCGCCATCTGATAGAAAAGTACAGGTTCGATCCCGACCAGATCGTGTTCGAGATAACGGAGCGCGAGACTGTAAGGAACAT
>JALWEK010000062.1 GCA_027014185.1 Aquificaceae bacterium | reverse complement strand
ATCTGGCAATCGATGCCTTAAAGAGGCTCGTAGTAGTTTCGATTGGTAAAACTACAAAAAAGGAGCTGGAAAAGTTCGGTGTGTCTCCGAATATAGTTCCTATGAAACCCTTGATTGAGGAGGTTGCGGGTAAAATTCACGATTTTTGGCAAGAAAATTGCCAATATTAAAGACGGTATGAAGCAGAGAACTGTAAAGGAGAGGATAGATTTCGAAGGCGTCGGGATACACACAGGTGAGAGGTCTAGGATAGTACTTCATCCTGAACCAGAAAACACTGGTGTACGTTTCTACAGGAAAGGGGTTTATATTCCCGCGCTACCCGAGTTCGTGGTTAACACCTTCCACTCGACTGACCTGGGGAACGAAGGTGTGGTCGTGAAGACCGTGGAGCACCTCATGGCCACCCTCCACCTTCTCGGTGTGAGCAACCTGACTGTTGAGGTTCTGGAAGGTAGCGAAATACCCATCCTCGACGGGAGCGGTTATCTGTACTACAGGGAGCTTAAAGACAAGGTCGTCAAGCAGACGGAGGACGCTCCGATACTGAAGATAGAGGATCCCGTTGTGGTAGAAAGGGGAGATACCTATATAAAAGCTCTGCCCTGTTCCTGCTTCGAGATAACCTACGAAGGTGAGTTTGAAACGTACTTGGGTAAGCAGAGGTACACCTTCAGGGGGAATGTTAGGGATATAATCCTGGCCAGGACCTTCTGCTTTGAGCACGAGATAGAGTTCATAAGGAAGAACGGCCTAGGAAAGGGTGGTAGCCTTGAAAACACACTCGTGATAGGGAAGGAGGGAGTGTACAACGAGGGAGGGTTTAGGTATCAGGACGAACCTGTGAGGCACAAGGTTCTCGATCTGATAGGTGATCTATATCTTCTCGGTATGTCCGTGAGGGGTAAGTTCATCTCCTACAAAGGGGGCCACACGCTCAACTTCGAGCTAGTCAAGGCCCTGTACAAAAACCTGGCTTCGGTGAAAGTTTGAAAGAAGGCCCCCAAGAGGGGCCTTTAGATTATCTCTGAGGTTTTGGTGTTTTTGGCGTAGAGGGTGGAAGAACTGGGACCTCGAGGGCTTCCTTGGGAATCTCGCCTTCCAGAGCTCTCAGGAATGCCATTATCTTATCCACCTGGTCCTTGGTGAGTTCCTTACCGAGCTGGACTTTAGCCATAACCTGTATTGCGTCCTCCAGGTTCCAGACGGAGCCATCGTGGAAGTAGGGGTACGTTCTGGTTATGTTCCTGAGGGAAGGAACCTTGAAGACGTAAAGGTCCTCCTCCTTATGGGTCACAGCGAACTTACCCACGTCCATGGGCATGGTGGGCTTCTCCAGGGTTACGTATTCCCTGGTGGCGTTCCAGTACGCCTCCACTATACCGAACCTGGTGAACATCTTTCCTCCAAGCGCGGGACCGTTGTGACAGCTCGCGCACCCCACCTCTATAAACGTCTTGAGACCTTCCTTCTCCTTTTTAGTAAGGGCGTTGAGGTCTCCTTTGAGGAACCTGTCGAACCTCGATGGGGTCATGAGAGTCCTCTCGAATGCAGCTATCGCTTTCGCTACGTTATCGTAGTTGAGCGGATTCTTCTCCCCGGGGAAGGCCTCTTTAAAAAGCTTCACGTACTCGGGTATGGAGCTGAGGCGCTTGACCACCTCCTCGGGAGAGTCCATCGCCATCTCGATGGGGTTCAGGATAGGTCCCTTTGCCTGTTCCTCCACGTCCTTAGCCCTTCCGTCCCAGAACTGGGCCACGTGCAGGGCCGCGTTCAGGGTCGTGGGGGCGTTCCTCGGACCTATCTGCCATCTGTGCCCTACAGAGGTAGGTAGGTTATCAACCCCGTAGGTGGCGAGGTTGTGGCAGGTGTTGCAGGATATAAGCCCGCTCTTGGAGAGTCTTGGCTCGTAGTAGAGCATCTTGCCCAGCTTCACCTTCTCCGGGGTAACGGGGTTGTCCTTGCTTTCTGCCACCTTGGGTAGGGGCTGGAAGTACTTCCTAGCCTCCTCGAGGAGCTTCACATCCTCCGGATTTCCCGCGCCCATCAGAAGGGCTCCACCGACCGCTACCGCCACCACGGCTACCGCTTTCTTCATCTCTCTTACCTCCTATATGTTATTAAATTGCAATATTATTATATCCTAATTTGCGAATAATTCGCAAGTAATCCCGCTTTCACTATTTTAAAATATCTCCCATGAGGATAATCCTTTTTTCTGGAAAGGGCGGCGTTGGAAAGACCACGGTCTCGGCCGCAACAGGATACAGGCTCTCTAAACTGGGCTACAGGACGATAGTCGTATCGCTGGATCCGGCACACTCGCTCGCCGACGCCTTCGACATACCGGAAGGGGAGAGGTTCAAGGCCAAAGGGCTGCCAATAGAGATAAACGAGAGGCTTCACATTCAAGAGATAGACATACAGGAGGAGATTGACAGGTACTGGGGGGATGTATATAGGTTCCTCGAGCTCCTCTTCAACACAACGGGACTGGACGAGGTGCTCGCCGAGGAGCTGGCGATCCTTCCGGGTATGGAGGAGGTCACGAGCCTCCTGTATGTGAACAAATACTACAGGGAGAAGGAGTACGACGTTCTCGTTCTTGATCTTCCTCCAACGGGGGAATCACTCAGGTTCGTTTCTATGCCGACAGTTCTAAAGTGGTACATGAAGAAGATCTTCAAAACGGAGCGCCTCGTCATAAAGGTGGCAAGGCCCGTGGTGGGCAGGCTCTCGGATGTTCCCCTCCCGGACGAATCCTACTTCAAAGCTTTGGAGAACTTCTACGAGAAGCTGAAGGGCGTGGACGAGATACTTATAGATCCCGAGGTAACCTCCGTTAGGCTAGTCTCCAATCCCGAGAAGATGGTTCTGAAGGAGAGTCAGAGGGCCTTCATGTACTTCAACCTCTTCGGTGTGAACGTGGACGCAGTTATAGTGAACAAGATAATACCTCCCGATGCTGGGGACTGCTCCTATTTGAGGAACTGGATCGAGATCCAGAAGAAGTACGTATCCGAGATAGAGAGCTACTTCTCTCCCGTTCCAGTGTTCAGGGTTCCCCTACTCGAGGAGGAGGTCTTCGGAACGCGGAGGCTGGAGATCCTCTCAGAGATCATATACAGGGATAGAGATCCCGCAGAGGTCTTCTTCAAGGAAAAACCTTACGAGTTCATACAAGAAGATGGAAGGTACGTGATAAAGATAAAGGTCCCCTTTGTGAAGAAGGAGAGCGTCTCGCTCTTAAAGGGTGAAGACGAGATAGTGGTTAGGGTGGGGAACTTCAAGAGCCACATCATGCTTCCGAGGAAGCTCAGAGACCTCGAGCCTGAAGGTGCGAGGATAGAGGAAGGTTACATATACGTCAAACTAAGATGAGAACTCCCTTATAGCCCTCCCTATGTCAGCTCTCGCTATTATACCAACGAGCTTCCTGCTCCCCTTCTTGTCCACAACGGGAAGGCGACCTATACCTTTGGCGGTCATTAGTCTGAAAACGTCCGCAAGGGTATTGTCGGGAGTTACCACCACCAGGTTAGTGCTCATGACCTCGTGAACCCTTACCTTTTCCCTCTCGTGGGGAGGAACCGCCATAATATCGCTCTTGGTGACTATGCCTACCAGCTTGCCACCGTTAACCACCGGGAGACCTCCTATCATCCTGTCCATCATCAGCCTGTAGGCCTCTCCCACCGAATTGTAAGGTCTTACGGTTACAGGTTCCTTCATATAATCCCTTACCTTCAGCTTCTCGAGTATGAAGAGGCCCCACTCGTCCATGTGGGCCGGCGAGTCCAGACGCGTATCTACCTGGCTGGGGAATATGCTCCTGTTGCCGCTAAGGAAGTATGAGATGAATACGGAAACCATCGCAGGAACCAGGAGCTTGTAACCCCCTGTCATCTCCGCTATAAGGATCAGGGTCGATAGGGGGGCCTTGGCCGCCCCCGCAAAGAGGGAGACCATACCTACGATAGTGAAGGAGGGAACGTGTAGGGAGAGGGAGTAGTGCTGGTTAATGGCTATACTGTACGCCGCCCCCACGAGGCCCCCTATCATGACGGAAGGACCGAAGACCCCTCCTGAACATCCGGATCCGAGGGTGAAGGAGACTCCGAGCATTACCGCTATAGCCCCGAGGATTATAAAGCTGAGATCCTGGAGCTTACCGTCCATTATCAGCTGGAGCCAACCGTAGCCGTTTCCTATGGCGATCGGTACAAAGGCGCCCACAAGACCGGCAAGGAAACCGCCTACAGCGGGCTTTACGTAGGGAGGTAGCCTTGGCTTGTCGAATTCCTCCTTAACCTTGAAAAATACAAAGGTGAAGATCCTGACCACAAAGGCACACACGAGACCCAACCCCG
>JALWEK010000061.1 GCA_027014185.1 Aquificaceae bacterium | reverse complement strand
TCGGACACAAAGACCCCGAGGTCTCCCTTTAGGCCTCCTAAAAAATCCCTGTAGGATAGGGAGAGGTAGTCGTCCAGCGGCATACCAACGATCCTTCCCTCGAAGAACCTGATTAGGCCATCGATCAGGATAAGGGCTTGCCTTACCTCAACACCCGTTGGGTCCGACATGACCCCTCCGGGAAGGGCGTAGGAGGTATGGGGCCACTGCCCTCCGAAGAGGGCTATCACCTTCACAGCCCTGTTGCTCGCCTCCAGAGCTTCCCTCCAGGCGCTGCCCTTGAGCGGGCTGAACCTGTCTTCCAGCGTTGGATTTGCTCTCACGAAGTCGGGCATGAGGTAGAGGTAAAACCACCTTACGTGGTTCTGAACTATCTCCGAGAGCTGGGTTATCCTCCTCAATCTGGAGGCCTTGTCGCTCACACGGACCTCTATGCCTGCTCTGGCGTACGCACTCTCCAGAGCCCTCACGGTAGCCACAAGGTGGGAGTGGCCACATATGCCGCAGACCCTCGGTGTTATGACGAGAGCATCGAGGTAAGGCCTGCCGATCAGGATCTTCTCAAAACCTCTGAAGCTAGGAACCACGACGAAGGCGTCCTCAACCCTCCCATCCCTCCAGCGGAGCTTGAGCTCTACCTCCCCCTCCACACGGTTTAGGACTTCCCTACCGATCTTCATCTATCAACCTCTTTCTCAGCCTCTCCGGAGCGAAGGTCTTGGCAACACCTGAGATCAGGATGTAGCCTCTCCTGGAGACCCCGAGGGGTAGGTCCTGAGGCAGACCCATAAGATGCTGGGTCTCCAGCATGTTCTCCCTAGGAAAGTCGTACTCGGTACACCCCACGCAGGGCACACCTGCCCTCGTTTTGGAGCTCACACCGTTCCAGAGTATCCTGTTGCAGGAGGCGTGGGTCATAGGTCCCCTACAACCCAGATGGTAAAAGAGGCACCCCTCCTTCCTGCCGAACTCCTCCGCCTCCACCTTCCACTCGAAGTACTCGTTCCTTATACATCCGTGATGGGTAAGATGGGAGTAAAGCTCCCTGGGCCTTCCAAGCTCATCGAGGGGTATGTCCTTGCCATGGCGGATGGAAAGGAGGACGTACGAGAGCCAGGAGGGATGGATCGGACACCCGGAGAGGTTTACAACAGGCATTCCCTCGCGGGATCTAAACCTCTTCCCCAACAGCCCACCCCTTTCCGTAAACCTGAACTGAAGGCCCGAGACATCTTCGGACATGAGGGCGGGCACGTTTCCGAAAACCGCACAGTTCCCAACGGCCACAACGTATCTCGCCCTCTCCGACAGCTCCCTTACGACACGGCTGAAGGGTTTCCCGCAGAGACTCCTTTCATTTCCCCCAACGGCACCCTCCACAAGGAGAAGGTCGAGCTCCTTACTTCCGGAAAGGAAATCCCTTACCACCTCCTCCTCGTCCCTGTCGTACGTCAGGGCCGGGTGGAAGACGACGTCGTAACCATCGAGAACCTCCCAGAGCTCGGGATCTTCGGCACAAAGGAAGGATTGTGTGTTGCCGCTACAGGAAAGGCCCTGGAGCCAGAGGAGGTTCATGGTAAGTTTATTTTATGCTCTGCTACATCAACTACAAGAGCGTTGAGAAGCCTCTTCCCTGGGATAACATCCTCGTGGAGATAGGTTTCGGGAGAGGAGACTTCACCGTAAGGCTCGCTAGGGAGAACCCGAAGAAGGAGATCCTCGGCTTCGAGCTATCCGCCGTATCGGTGGAAAAACTCCTCAGAAGGGTAAAGAAGGAGGGTTTGAAAAACGTTCACTGCGCGAGGATAGACGCATACTGGGGCTTTTACCTCCTCCTGAGGGACGGGTCGGTAGATAGGATATACATGAACTATCCCGATCCCTGGTTCAAGAAGCGCCATCACAAGAGGAGGCTCACGAAGGAGGAAAACCTGTACATTTTCGCCAGGAAGCTGAAGGAGGGAGGCGAGATAAGGATAAGGACAGATCACAGACCCTTCGTCGAGTTTACGCTGGAGGAGGCCAGGAGATTGGGTACGTTCGATATAAGTGTGAGACAGCTCCACGTGGAGGAGCCCCTGACAAAGTACGAGAGGAAGTGGCTCTCGGAGGGAAAGGAGCTTAACGAGATAGTTATGAAAAAGGTCGGGGACCCTCCGCCTAGGGATATACCAACGATAAAGGAGGTGAAGGAGTTGTTTCCAATCAAGGTGGAAGGAAAGGAAGCGGATCTTTCGAGTTTGGAAGGCTCGGAGCACAGGCTCGGGGAGAAAGTGCACTTAAAGTTCTTCAAACTCTACGAGGGAGAGGACGGATACCTTCTGGAGACACTCCTCTCGGAGGAAGGGTTCGTCCAGAAGTTCTTTATACTGGTGAAAAGGAAGGGTCGGGATTACGTGGTGGACGTCTCGCCCTTCAGCGAGGTTCTTAGAACGGAGAACGTCCAGAGGGCGGTTCAGACGGTTGCGGAAAAGGGGTTCAGACCATTATCTCGCTGATACCCTCACACTTCATCAGCTTCGAAAAGACTGTGCTTATTATGTAGTCAGATAGCTTTACTATCTCGTTCCTAAGCCTGTGGGATACGTACTCGCTCTCACGGGGACACTTCTTGGCCACGTAGCTCTCCACATCCTCCCCGTTTATAAGTATAGTCTCCTTCTTGGAGATCCAGCCCTTCTTGTACCTGAACTGGGCGTTGTAGGTTACCTGATGGGCACCCCCGAGGGGTATGTCCCAGAGGATAACGGGGTAAACGGTGATGTTCAGCTGCAGCCCCAGTATGTTTATGTACTTGTAAACCTTGAGCCAGTTCACCATACATCTATCCTTCTCGCAGTCCTCTATCAGGTGTGTGTTCTCGTCGAAGGCGAAGTGGTGTTCGAGTATGCACATGAAGCGCTTCTCGTTCCTGCCAAGCCAGTTTCTGAGCCTCTCGACCTCTTCGTCGGGAGCCGCCCCTATGTTTGACATGAACCTCTTTATATTGAAGGTAAACTCCTCAACCTGCTCCATAACCGCCCCTCCTGAGGTTCTATTCTAACCCAATCCGGTTAAAGGCCTATCGCCTTCTTCATAAGAGCGTCCTTCACGGCCCTCTCTATGCCTTCGGCATCTATCCCCACAAGGTTTCTCAGCAGGTTCTGGTTCCCGTGATCTACAAACTTGTCCGGAACACCCAGGTTTACGACCCTCTTAGCTATACCCTTTCTGGCCAGGAACTCTAACACCCCGGATCCGAACCCACCTACGACCGTGTTGTCCTCTACGGTAACTATCAGATCGTACCTATCGCACAGATCGAGGAGCATGCTCTCGTCCATGGGCTTGACGAAGCGGGCGTTCACTACTCCGGCCTTTATACCCTCCTTGTAAAGGTTCTCGGCTGCCTTCATGGCCTGGTACACCGGGTATCCGACGGCGAGGATCACCACGTCCTCACCCTCGAGGAGCTCCTCCCACGTCCCGACCTCTATCCTGTTGAAGCCCTCCGTGGGAACCCCGTAGGCGGCTCCACGCGGATACCTAACGGCGAAGGGAACGGAGCTGTTCACGGCTGTGTAGAGAAGATCCCTCAGTTCCTGCTCGTCCTTCGGAGCGGAGACTACCATGTTGGGGATGCATCTGAGGTAAGAGAGGTCGAAGACCCCGTGATGGGTCGGCCCGTCGTCTCCTACCAGACCTCCCCTGTCTATGGCGAAGGTTACGGGCAGGTTCTGGAGCGCTATGTCGTGTATAACCTGATCGTAGGCCCTCTGGAGGAAGGTAGAGTAGTAAGCTGCCACAGGTTTCATACCCTCACAGGCCAGGCCAGCGGCGAAGGTGGCCGCGTGCTGCTCCGCTATTCCAACGTCGAAGAACCTCTCCGGAAACCTCTTGGAGAACTCCACGAGGCCCGAGCCCTCCCTCATGGCAGGAGTTATGACCACTATCCTCTCGTCCCCCTCTGCCAACTCTACTATAGCCTTCCCGAAGACCGAGGTCCAGGTAGGAGGGGAGGGCTTCTTAATTATCTCCCCAGATTCCACCTTGTAGGGGGCTACCCCGTGCCACTTGACGGGATCCTCCTCCGCCGGTCTGTACCCTTTCCCCTTCTTGGTTACCACGTGAAGGAGCACGGGACCCCTTATATCCTTGGCGTTCCTCAGAGTCTTTTCGAGGGCCTGGAGGTCGTGCCCATCTATCACACCTATGTAGTTGAAGCCAAGCTCCTCGAAGAGAACTCCCGGTGAGATCAGGCCCTTGAGGAACTCCTCGGTGAGCTTCATGAACCGCAGGGGCGTATCTCCGAAGTGCTTTAGCACGCTCTTTATCTTCTGTCTAGATTCCTGGACGAAGTGCCCGCTCAGTATCCTGCTCAGGTATGTGGATATAGCTCCAACGTTAGGCGATATCGACATCTCGTTGTCGTTTAGGATCACTATGAACCTGTCGGGACGGAGGTGTCCCGCGTTGTTGAGTGCCTCGAAGGCCATCCCCGCGGTCATAGCCCCGTCCCCGATCACCGCGACAACGTAGCTATCGTCCCCTTTAAGGTCCTTGGCAACCCGAAAGCCTAGGGCTGCGGATATGGAGGTGGAGCTGTGTCCAGCACCGAAGGCGTCGTAGGGGCTCTCTACCCTCCTCAGGAACCCAGCTATACCGTTGTACTGGCGGAGCGTTGGGAATGCATCCTTCCTGTCCGTCAGTATCTTCCAGGGATAACCCTGATGACCTATGTCCCAAACGACCGTGTCCTTAGGGGGATCGAAGACCCTGAGTAGAGCTATCGTGAGCTCAACTACCCCGAGTCCAGGGCCGACGTGTCCGCCGTTTTTAGAGGTAACCTGGATTATGTAATCCCTAACTTCCTGGGCTAGTTTTTCG
This sequence comes from Aquificaceae bacterium, assembly GCA_027014185.1. Taxonomy (GTDB): domain Bacteria; phylum Aquificota; class Aquificia; order Aquificales; family Aquificaceae; genus Hydrogenivirga. The sequence goes on along the minus strand of JALWEK010000061.1, from coordinate 8,938 downwards.
AGATCCTTATAGGATAGATCCTTTATGTCTGAAGGTCCCGAGTAGCTCTTAAGTATCTCGTACCTCTCCAGCATAAGCTCAAAGTTATTCTCCCTCAGAAGAAAATCAATCTCAGGAGCCATCCGAAGATGAGAACGCTGAGCGAGAGCCCAAGACCCAAAAAGGAGAAGGCTATACCTATCTTCCTGCTTAGCTCCATCTGTTTTATCCAAAGCACGATGAAGGTTATCAAGGTGTAGGCTGCGAGGGTTATGCCGAGCCACTTGTGGGGAAAGAGAAATATAAAGGGAGCTTTCTGCTGTACGTACTGTGTTCCTGCAACCGAGAGCCCGGTCAGAACAGCCAGTATGGAGAAGACGACCGATATGGCGTGGTTCGTAAGGGCGTAATAGAAAGTGAAGTCCGATCTCCTCAGAACGGTGAAGTACAGAAGGTAAGCGGCGTAACTCGATACCAGGGCTCCCACGGCAAAGTATATGATCAGGGGGTGATAGTTCATACTCACTACCTCCTCACGCTCGCCTCAAACTCTATTATATCTTCGTACAGCGTCATCAACACTCTCCTGTAATCCTCCCTTCCCTCCTCAACTCCATCCATCAACTCCTCGAGCCTTCTGGTAAATTCTTCGGAAACGAAGGGAAGTATCTTCTCCTGCCTTTTGAGGAACTCGTATATCTCCTTGCCGAGCCTGGTAGGTATGAGGAATCCGTTCCTCTCTATAACGTACCCCCTCTCGAGGAGTTTCTCCACCGTGCTGGCGTAGGTAGAAGGCCTGCCTATACCCCTCCTTTTCATCTCCTGAACTAGGCTCCCCTGTGTGAAGAGGTAGGCGCTGGGGAGCTCTTTAAACTGTTTGAGATCCGAGACCCTGACCCTTCCCTCCAGATCCGGATGGAGATCTAGAGGGTATATGAGGTTGAAACCTTCCCGGGCGATCCCGGTCCTCAGATCCAGCTCGAGAGAGCTGCCAGGGGCCTTAGCCTTCACCTTCTTAGTATTCACCCTGGCAGGTCTCATCTGGGAGGCCAGAAATCTCCTGAAGATGAGCTCGTAAAGGGCGATATGATCTCTGCCTATGTCCTGGACCTGGCCAGAGAGTGCTACCGAGCGCAGCTCCTCTGGATCGAGAGCTTTCGTAGGTCTGATACACTCGTGTGCCCCACCCTCTCCCCATTTCCTGGGATGGAAGTACTCTTCTCCAAGCTCCTCTTTAAGGTACTCCCTCGCCACACTCATCCCTGCATCTGAGACCCTCGTGGAGTCGGTCCTGTGGTAGGTTATAAAACCCTTTTCGAAAAGATCCTGTGCTAGCTGCATGGTCTTCTTGACGCTGAACCTGAACCTGTCCGATGCCTCCTTGAGGAGGGTGTCGGTCGTGAAGGGGGGCGGGGGATTTATCTCTTTCTCACCCTCGCTCAGGACCACGAACTCTATCTCGTCGAGCTTATCGAAGAAACTCCTCGCCTCCTTCTTGCTGGGAAACTCGAACTCCAGCCTGAGCCATCTGTTCTCATCTTTGAAGGTCACCTGGACCACATGCCTTTTCTTCCTGTACTCCTTCTCCCTCTCTATTATCCATCCAAGGACTGGTATCTGCACCCTCCCGCCCGAGAGCCATACCTTCCGGAATGTGGACTGGAGTATCCTCGAAACCTCGAAGCCCACCCACCTGTCCGCCACCCTCCTCACTATCTGAGCTTTGACAAGGTTCTCGTCGAAGTCCCTGGGGTTTTCCAACGCCCCGGATATGGCCCTTCTAGTTACCTCGTGGAACTCTATCCTCCTTATCTGGGGGATGAAGGGAGATAGAACCGCTCCAACGTCCCAGCCTATCTTCTCCCCCTCCGTATCGGGGTCCGTTGCTATGTAGGCGCTATCCACCTCCTGAGCTATAAGCCTAAGACCCCTGATAGTCCCCCCCTTGTTGTCTATAACCTCGTAGATAGGAAGAAAATCTCCGTCCTCGACGAAGACACCGTGAAAACCGCCCTCTTTGGCAAGGTCTAGGATATGCCCCAGGGAGGAGGTTATCATGATGTAGAAGTCCCCGGCGCTTATCTCCAAGACCTCGAAATCCCCAAACCTGCGTGAGACAGGTTTGCCAAAGAAGTTCGCTATGGTCCTCGCCTTGTTGGGAGACTCGACCACTATGAGTACAGGCCTTACGTGTTCCCTCCTCTCTATCTCGGCCTTTCCTTCTAAGATGTCCTTGACCTTCTTTCTGTCCTCATCTATCTCCTCGATCAGCCTATTTAGATCCTCTTCGCTTGCCTTCTTGAACTTCACATCTTCGTTGAACCACCTTACCTTCCTCACCAGGTTGTTGAAGGCCCTGCGGTCCTCTACGAGGACGTAGCTCAGCCCTTTCGTTATCCCTCCCGGGTACATCCTGGATGTCCTTCCCGAGGCCTGGAGGTATCCCGTAACGTCTGCAACAACTATCGCGTACCCCGTATCAGTTTTTCTGAGGGTTATCTCCTCCGAGTCTTCTATCAACTTCATGACCTCTCCCGAGAGTAAAAAGGCTCTTATCTTTTCCCTAAGTTCCTCTATCCTTCCCCTGAGGTTGGGAGTTCTCTGTATAAACTCCTCGCTTATGAAAGAGTACCTCCTTAGGGCCTGTATCCAGGAGTCCACGTCCCTGAGTTTGTCCTTTATAGATTTGGCCACCAGGGGCCTTATAGATAGGAGGGCCCACAGGAGGTGGGAGACGCTCGTCTCTATATTCAAAGATACCGTTATCTTGGGAACCCCGTAGAAGAGGGCGTACCTAACCGCATGTGGAAGGTCCAGGCCCCTGACGAGGGGGTTTCTGTACGAGGATATCCCCACGAGAACATCTACCTTCCCGGCCTCGAATTCGCAGAAATCCTTTATATCCTCGTAGGACTTCACCCTTATACCCGAGCCCTCAAGCAGGGACACGACCTCCCGAACAGCCTCCTTCCCCGCGTCTGACGACACGAAGATGAGGCCACCGCTGCCGAGCTTCTTCACCCTCTCAACGAGAGCCTCTCGAGGGTCTCTCACCTCCTCGTAGAGATCCTCAACGTTTCTCAGGTACAGGGTAGGCCTTCCCACCTCGAAGCCCAGAAGCTCCCTGAAGAGCTTTATCCTGCTAGACCTCGGATTGCCTGTAGCGGAGGAGACCACCAAGACCCCTCTCGCCTTGCTCTGAAGCGAAGAGACCTCCCCTGACAGTTCCCTTATAATCTTCCAGTCCTCCTCGCTCTTGCTCCTCTTTTCTTTTAGCTTTATGAGTTCGAGCGCTTTATCTATATCTTCCTGGGAAAGACCGAGCATCGTTAGAACCTTGTCTATGTTCCTTGCGGTCTTCAGGAAGGAGTCAACGTCGTCTATGAAGATAAAGTCGAAGTCCTTGGGGATTATATCGTAGTTCTTGTACAGATACATGGACGTGGTAACGAGGACTCTGAAATCTCCCGAGGCTATCCTCTCCTTGATCTCCCTTTTCTTCTTCTCCGTTGTATCTACAGCCACTACCACGTGCTCCTTCTCTATTCCCGTCCGGAGGAGCTTTTTGCTCACCTGGTCCACAAGGAGTTTTGTGGGAAGGAGTATGTAGCTCTTCTTTCCCTTCAGGGAGAGGAAGTAGGCTGTTACGATACCGAAGGTCGTCTTGCCCACGCCTGTTGGTGCCAGTAGGGCGAAGCTCCTTCCAAGGAAGACCTTCTTAGCCCAGGATCTCTGAAGGCTCCAGGGATCGCTACCCACCTTGTTTTTAAAAACACTTTCCCACTCTGAGAGCTCCCTCTCCACATCGCAGAGGTCTTTTAGCTTCCCTTCCTTTATGTGAGAGCAGACCCTTTCCCTATCCACTTCCTTAGGAAGGCATCTCTCGCAGGGGAGTCCTCTTGAAAGCCTGTCTGCGGTTATACTGCCGCCGCAGTTGGGACAGAGTCCCTCAAACAGTGCCGAGATCATAACCTCATAATTTTATCCCTTTGATGCGCACGAGAGGGCAATATGTTGTAGATTTTTCCTTATGGTACTTATAGCGTTACTGCTTTCAGCGACACTCTCCCTATCGCTCGAGGTAAAGAGGGTGTGTACGGATGTTATCGAGGGTGTTCTCCAATGCAGATCTGCGATAAAGGAGGGAGCCTTAGTCCCGCAGGTATGCGGAAAGTGCAGACTCGAGCTTGAAGATGGTAAGCTCTACATAAAACCTGCCGAAGGCTGCCCCAGGTATAACGCCCTTCTCTGCGAGCTTAAATCTGGAGAGATCTTCCTGATAAACAACCTCTCCTGCGAGCCTGAGCTCAAGAAGGTCAAGTAGCTCAATGTTCCTTTCAGCGCCACTGTTCTGGGAAACCTTCCAGGGACTTTTTCAGCTTTCTCCAGCCCTTAGCTTTCAGCACCTCCTCCAGCTCGCTCATCTCCCTGACGCCCCCCAGGATCATCTCACCCGAAGGGTCCCTCCAGTAATGGCCCTCGGAGAGATCCACCTGAAATATCTCTCCAGTTCTTGGATCCTTGACGAAGGTCTTTTCAGAGAGGAGGTTGGACCAGGCGATGGAGGTTCTCGTAAGGAACTCGTTGTGCTCGTCCAGAACTCCCAAGATAACCCTGTTCCAGTAAGCTTGATCCCGGAAGTTCCTCCGCATCTTCGAGAGGAACCAGTTGGGATCCGGACGGAACCCGACTACCGTCGCAGTCAGCAGGCCCTTGGCTTTTTCAGGGTTTCTTGCCTGGGCGGTGATGACGAGGAGGTTGGTCTGGAAGTTGCGCATGCCTGTCCCGGGAGAGAAGGAATCTGTTGAGAGACCCACGATCAGGGATACTTTCCTGAGTCCGCCGCTGGAGGCCTCGAAACCGCCGTAGAGGATGGAGGCGTTCGCCTGATGCTGGAACATGGCCCCTGTGGTAGCTAACCGTCTTCTCGCACTCTCCTCCAGCGCTTTAAGGCTTCCGGGTTTGGGCAGTTTTCTTACCTCCACGATGTTCCAGCTTCCACCCTCCGAATTCCAGAGGGAGACCAGGAACTCAGAAGCGGTCCTGACCGAGTCTATGATAAAGGGCATCTGAGATGTATAGCTCTGTCCGTTTACGGATATCATTGTTGAACCCCCAAAGGGGCTGACAGCTCCCGCCCGGCTTATGAAGTCCCGCCTCACGAACTCTCCCCTCCCCGAAGCGACGAAGTGGATCTCCCTCGGGGCCTGGGGTATGACGGTGCCGTAAAAATCCCATCCCTTCGGTATCCTGAGGGAAGCCGCCACATCTCCCGTTTCGGGATCCCTTATGAGGACCCTCTTGGAGGGTATCCTGCGCTTTATGAAGCGAAAGGTTTTGGCTATACCTATCATCTTATCTATCTGGGCCCCGGACGTTCCTCTGGGATAGAGGAAGGTCACGAGAAGAGAGGATCGCCTGAGGGGTATGATGTAGGTGAGGGAGGTGTAGTTCTGGGGCGGGATCCTTCCCTGAAGCCCCCAGGTTATGGGAAGCATGGGATCGAGCACGTAGGGGTATCCCCTGAGGTCGGACCTGACAAGCAGGCCGGTTTTTATCCTCTTGAAGTGGGTAGTGTTCCCTCCCATGAACCTGGTCTCCTGGAGCAGAGTCCTGGCTAACTTTTTCAGGTTCTGCCCAGGGTAAACTCTGAATGTTATGAAGCGGGTCGTATCATCTGAGATAATGAGAACGTAGCTTGGAAAGACCCTTACACTCCAGTCCGCGGGCAGTTTGATTCTTATTCCATGTATGGGATCTTTGATCTCGGTTATCTCTTTAGCAGAAAGGCTTGTGAAGAGGAGAAAGATAAACAGGAGAACCTTAAACATCAGGAAGCTTCCTTCTCCTCCCTTATAACGCTCGAGAGGTTTTCTACTGGGAAGACCCTCGAGATACCGCCCCTGGCGGAGACTCCTATCAGCTTGTCCGCGAAGCTGGCGAGCACCTCCCTTAAAGTGACCACTATGAACTGGGCATCCTTGGACTTCTCCTTTATCAGCTCTCCCACCTTCCTCGCGTTCGCCTCGTCCAGGTGGGCGTCCACCTCGTCAAAGTAGTAGAAGGGTGAGGGCTTGTAGTCCTGTATGGCGAATATGAGGGATAAAGCTGCGAGGGTCTTCTCCCCTCCCGACATGGCCTCCAAATACTGGACGTCCTTGCCCCTTGGCTTTACCATCAGGTTCACCCCTCCCGAGAAGGGGTCTATCTCGTTCTCTATCATCATCTGGGCTTTGCCCCCGGGGGAGAGGAAGGAGAAGATCTTCCTGAGATTTTTGTTTATGTGCTCGAAGGTTTCCATGAAGGTTTTTAGCTTCTTGGTCTCTATCTCCTCTATCATCTCCTTTATGGCCTTCCTCTCCTCCTGGAGTTTGGCGTGCTTCTCCTCGTAGTCCCTGAACCTCTCCAGCTCCTCCTCGTAGTCCTGATCCGCCCTCAGGTTCACGCTCCCTAAATGCTGGAGCTCCCTCTCCAGTCTGAAGAGCCTCTCCTTGAGCTTGGTTATAGATTCCTTCACCTCGGGAAGCTCCCCCTCGAAGTTCAGCTCCGAGAGCCTGGTCCTCAGGTCCGAGAGCTTCTGCTGGATCCTGCTCAGATTCGCGCTCAGGTCTCCTATGCGGGAGTGAAGGTCCTCCTCCTCTATCCTGAGCCTCCCCAGCTCCGCCTGAAGACTTCTCACCTCCTCCTCAACCCTGTCCTTCTCCTTGTAGAACTGATAGACCTGTGCCTCTATGTCCTTTACCTTCTCCTCAAGCTCGAGCTTTCTGCTTTTGAGCCCCTCTATCTCCCTCTCGATCTCCTCCCTCTCGGTTTGAAGAGCCTCCAGGTGGGCCTCCTTCCTCTGGATCTCCTCCTCTATGGACCTGACCTCCGACTCCTTGTCCTTGAGCCTGAGCTTTACCTCCTCCAGCTGGGCCCTCTTGTTCTCCGCCCTGCGCTTTAGCTTCTCGTACTCCTGCCTCTTCTCCTCTATCCCGGAGGAGCGGTAGTAATTGACTATGTCCTGGCGCTTGAGGATCAGGTTTCTGAGCTTCTCCTCGCTGTACTCTATGTCTTCCCTGAGCTTTGAAAGTCTCTCGCTCAGCTCCCTCTCCTGCTCTTTGAGGGCTTCCACATACTGGAGGGCCTTCTCTATCTTCTCGTCGAACTCGGAGAGCTTCCTGTCCCCCTCTTTGGAGAGTTCCTCGAGCTCCGAGAGCTTCTTCTCGAGGACCTTCAGAACTCCCTCCTTCTCCGCTATCTCGCTCCTGAGAGCTCTCAGCTTTATTACCGTGTCCTGCTCCTTCTCTCTGAGCTCCTGCTCCTCGAGATCCAGCTTCCTCCTCTCCTCCTCGTAGAACTTCCTCCCCAGCTCCCCACCAGCCTTCGTGCTCCCCCCGCTTATGACACCGCTCTTCTCAAACAGGTCCCCCTCTAAGGTAACCATCCTGTAGCTCCCTATCCCTATCCTCTTGGCGGAGTCGAAGTCCTCTACTATGAGGGTGTCCCCGAAGGCGAACCTGACCGCCCTCTCGAACCTGGGGTCGAACTCCACCAGGTTTATGGCAAAGTCCACAGCCCCCCTGACTCTGGGGTAGGGAGGGAGGCTCTGCTCTCCCCTTATCCTGTTCAAGGGGATGAAGCTCATCCTCCCCAGGTTCTTCTCTCTCAGAACCTCTATGCACCTTCTCGCGACGTCCTCGTTCTCGACGACCACGTACCTTAGCCTTCCGCCCCCCGCGACCTCCACCGCCCTTATGTGCTCGGGGTCCTTCACCGTGATCAGATCCCCCACCGTTCCGTAAACGCCTTCTATACCTTCGAAGACCAGGTCCGCTGGCTCTGAGCTGGCCAGCTTGCTCTCCACGTAGGCCTTGGCCTTTATGACCTCCTCGATCTTCTTCCTGATCTCCTTGAGTTCCTCTTCAACCTTCTTCAGATACTCCCTCTCCTGCTTCAGGGTGTCCCTCTCGACCGCCCTCATCCTTCTGTACTTCTCCACCTCACCGAAGGACTCCTCAATTTTTTTCCTGGTCTCCTCCTTCTCCTGCTTGAGCTTCTCAACTTCTTCAAGGGTCTTCTCTATCTTCAGCTCTATCTCCTTGAGCTTGAGCCTTATGGAGTTCTCCTCTTCTTTCTTAGACTCTATGTATTCCTTTAGCTGTCTCTCCTTCTCCTCCGCCCTCTGGGCCTCCTCTATGGATACCTTGAGCTGGTCGTCGAGCTTTCTCAGCTCCTCGTAGGCCTCCTCTTCGAGGGCCTTCAGCTCTTCGAGCTCTTTCTCCTTAAGCTCCAGCTCGGCTCTCAGCTCCTCCAGCTCCGCCCTCAGGTTCTCCAAATCCTTCGAGAGGTATCCGAGGGCCTTCTCCTCCTTCTCCCTCTCCGCGATAATCTCCTCCCTCCTTCTCTCCCTCCTCTCTATCTCCTTCTCTACATGCTCTATGTCGGAGGAGATCTTACCTATCCTCTCCCTGAAGGGAAGGAGCTTCTCACTGAGATCTTTTAGCCTTTCCTCCTTCTCCGAGAGTAGGGCCTCCCTTTCGGAAATATTCTTTTTAACCTCTTCGAGCCTGGACTGGTGCTCGGAAAGCTCGGCAAAGAGTTTTTCTTCCTCCGAGCTGAGTTTTCTTATCTCTTTAGAGAGTATAGCGATCTCGGTCTCTCTCTTCTCCTCCTGGAGCTTCCTGTACCTTTCGAGCTTTTCCTTCTCCTCTTTTAGTTTATCCAGCTGGATCTTTATCTCCTCTAGAAGGAGCTTTAGCTCCCTTATCTTTATGTCCACCTCGAGGAGGTCGTTTATTGCCTTCTGCTTCTTGGTCTCGTACTCGCTTATCCCGGCTATGTCCTCTATTACCTTTCTCCTCTCCACGGGTGTCATCTTGAGGAACTTGATTATGTCCCCCTGGAGAACCACGTTGTAGCCGTTCTCGTATATCCCCGCCTTGGAGAGGAAGTCCCTGAGATCCTTCTCCCTTACGGT
>JALWEK010000060.1 GCA_027014185.1 Aquificaceae bacterium | reverse complement strand
CGCTCCCCGGAACTACCTTCAGGTTTTCTATATCCTTTTCCTTGCTCAGGAAGCTCTTTAGCTTCTCCCCTTCCTTCTCGACCACTATCACGTCCGAGAACTTGGAGACTATCTCCGTTATCTCCTCCACGTATCTCCCAAGCCCGAGGAGAACCACGCTCATATCCCCAGCCTCCTCCCCAGCTCGGTAGCAAGCTCCTTGAGAGTTTTGATTCCCTCCACGTCTCTCTCCCTCATGGGAACTTCCACTATTCTCAGTCCTGAAAACTTCTCCCTTATCTCCTTCAGGTACCTTCTCTCCTGCTCTTTCCTCATTAAGAGGAAGCTGTCGGTGGTATCCGGCGGTAGAACCTTGTTCACAAGAAGGTACTCGACTTTTAGGTTTAACCTCTCCAGCTCGGCGATCAGCCTTCCGGTTTCCATTATGGGGAGCTTTTCAGGTATCAGTACCGGAACGAAGAGGGTCTTTCTCGAGAAGAGAAGATCGGAAAAGCGTGAGAACCTCTCCCTTCTTTCTTTCAGGACTTCCAGGATCTTCTCGTCTCTGGACTTGAGCCCTCCAGCCTCCCTGAACTTCTGGGCCTCCATCCTTTTCTTGAGGAGCTCCTCTAGCCAACCGCCCACCCTCCCCACGGTCTTGAGCATATTGAGCGTGTGCCCCGTGGGAGCCGTGTCCACCACAAAGTGGTCGTAGGTTTCCAGGTTTTCGAGGACGATCTTTGATAGCTCTTCGAGTACGGCCGCCTCCTCGGCTCCGGGGGTGCTTTCGATACTGTGCATCGCTTCCTTGATCTGCGAGAAGGTTTCCGGACTGACGAAGGGTTCCATGCTCTCGAGAGCCCTTTTAATGTGTTCATCTATAACCCTGTAAGGGTCTATCTCCAGGTAATCGAGCCTCTCGCTTACGGAAACCTTACCCTCCCTCGGCTTTATCCCGAAGATGTCCGAGAGGGAGTGGGCCGGGTCTGTAGATATGAGGAGGGTCCTCCGGCCCATGTCAGAGATGAGGAGCGCGAGTGCGGAGGACAGAGTTGTCTTGCCTACCCCTCCCTTCCCTCCGAAGAGGAGGATCTTCCTGCTGAGCATGGAAAAGTTTTAACGTATGTAGGGGCTTTTTGTAAACTCCGATATCAGGCTCAGGACCTCTTCTGAGGTTCGGAAGCTCTCCGGAAACTTCATCTGGAGGTATTTGAGCTTCACGCCCAGCTCCTCCATAGTCTTCGCGACCGCCTGGACCTTCTCCTGGGGAGGTATGTACGGGGCTATAACTCCGAACTCGTCCCCTCCGAGTCTAAAAATTACAGGAGAGGTTATATCGAGGATATCCTGCCTCATCAGCTTTATTATCACGTCCCTTATATCGAACATGGCACAGCACTGAACGTTTATAGCTTCGACGAGCTTGGTTAAAACCTCATTTCCCTTTTCCCAGCCGTACTTCCTGTTTATCTCGAACAGGTTCTGTATATCGAATACGGTGAAGCAGAAAGGTTCTCCCTTCTCTATGAAGGCCTCGAGGGTGGGGAGGAATAGATCGCCCTTTATAGCCCCGGTAAAGTCCAGGTAGTAGAAGCTCCATCGTATCTTCTCGAGCTCCGTATCTATCTCTGGGATGACCACTATGCTCTCCTTCATATTCGACAGGACCCTGATAGCGTAGGGGACTATGTCCGGATCGAAGTGGATTCCCGCGAGTTCTTCAAGCTCCTCGAGTGCAACCTTCCAGGGCTTGGCCTTCTTGTAAACCCTCCTCGAGGTCATGGCCTCAAAGGAGTCGGCCACCGTGTATATCCTCGCAAGCAAAGGTATCTCCTCCCCTTTCTTTCCAAAGGGATAACCGCTTCCATCGTACTTCTCCTGATGGTAGAGGAGGACCTCCAGGCTTCCCTCGGGAAAGTCGAGGTCCTTTACCAGCTCGTAGCCGAGCTTCACGTGGAGCTTCATAACCTCGTACTCCTTCTCGGTTAGCTTTGCGGGCTTCAGGAGTATCACATCCGGGATCGCTACCTTCCCTATGTCGTGTATGTGTCCGCCTATCTCCAGATCCCTTAGCTCTTCTTCTGTCAGGCCCATCGCCTTGCCTATCTCAAGGGCGTACAGAACCCCCCTCTCGGTGTGCCCCTTCGTGTAGGCGTCCCTTAGCTCAAGAAGCTTTATAAAGAAGTTTAAGTTCACACAACTAAAATTTAGCCTTTTACACCGCCGAGTCTATAAGAACAGCTTTGAGGCGGCGTCTCCGAGCAAGGCAAAGACCAGAAACCTGGGGAACCTCCCGATGAAGGAGGCGATAAGGAATGTCCCCCTAGGCATCTCAAACACTCCGGCGAGCCAGCATACGACCTTGTATGGAACTGGTGTAAGGGCGCCCAGCAAAACGGCCAGCACACCGTATCTGTTCACAAAGGCCTCGCCTTTAAGAAAGTTCTTCTCCCCTAAGAGCCTTTTTGCCACAGGCTCTCCCAGGAAAAGACCGAGGGTGTGGGCTGTAAGGCCTCCGAGGACACTCCCTAAGGTAGCCACGAGTGCAGCCATCAGAGGATTCAGCCCGAGGGCGGAGCCCCCTGCTATGAAAGGATCGGGTGGAATTGGCTGGATCACGCTCTCGGAGAAAGATATGAGGAATATCCCAAGGTATCCGTAGGACTCGACCACTCCCCTCGCCCAGGTCTCTAATGCCTCAAACATTTGAGCTAAAATATTAAACCATGTCCGCCATAGTAAGCGTCCACGGAAGGGAGGTTCTAGACTCGAGGGGAAATCCCACAGTAGAAGCGGAGGTGATCCTAGAGAGCGGCGCTGTCGGGAGGGCGATAGTCCCCAGCGGTGCCTCCACGGGGGAGAGGGAGGCCTTAGAGCTCAGGGACGGAGATCCCAAGAGGTTCCACGGTAAGGGAGTTCTGAAAGCGGTGGACAACGTAAACGGCGAGATAGCCAAGAGGCTAAAGGGGATGGACCCCTACAACCAGAGGGAGATCGACCTCGCCCTGATAGAGCTCGACGGAACGGAGAACAAGAGCAGGTTGGGGGCGAACGCGATCCTTGCGGTCAGCATGGCGGTCGCGAGGGCCTGCGCGGACGAGCTGGGAGTGTCCCTCTACGAGTACTTAGGAGGAAGGTTCGGGAGGAGGCTTCCCGTTCCCCTCATGAACGTGATAAACGGGGGAGTTCACGCGGACAACCCCTTAGACTTCCAGGAGTTCATGATAGTTCCCGTATGCGGAGGTTCCTTCAGAGAGGCTCTCAGGGCCGGGGTTGAGGTCTTCCACACTTTAAAGAAGGTCCTGAAAGATAAGGGCTTTTCTACAAACGTGGGGGACGAAGGAGGCTTTGCCCCTAACCTCGGTTCCACAACCGAGGCCCTCGACCTCCTGATGCTCTCTATAGAGAAGACGGGATACAGGCCCGGGGAGGACGTTCTTCTGGCCCTCGACGTTGCCTCCTCCGAATTCTACACGGGAGAAAGATACCGCTTCGAGGGGAAGGAGCTAACTTCGGAGGAGATGATAGGCTTTTACGAGGAGCTGATAAGCAAGTATCCCATAATCTCCATAGAGGATCCCCTCTCCGAGAACGACTGGGAGGGCTGGAGGCTCCTTACCGAAAGGCTCGGAAATAAAGTCCAGTTGGTGGGAGACGACCTGTTTACCACCAATCCTAAGATCCTGAAAGAGGGGATAAAGAGGGGAGTGGCCAACTCCATACTCGTGAAGCTCAACCAGATAGGGACGCTCTCGGAGACCTTGGACACCGTAATGCTTGCCAAGGAGCACGGATACACCGCCATAATCTCCCACAGGTCTGGGGAGTCGGAGGACACCTTCATAGCCCATCTGGCTGTGTCCACGAACGCTGGTCAGATAAAGACCGGGTCCGCCTCGCGCTCGGACAGGATTGCAAAGTACAACGAGCTCCTTAGAATAGAAGAGGAGCTCGGTTATGGAGCGCAGTTCTGGGGCAGGGAAGAATTCTGGAGATTTTCGAATCGTTAAGCTCCTCGCCTACGCCTTCCTTGGACTTTCCCTGATAAATACGGTCTCGAACCTCTTTCTCTCTGACCTCAACCTCAAGAAGGTTCTCCAGCTGAGGATGGCCACCTCCAGGCTCGAGAAGCTGATAGATGCGGAGAAGGGAAAGAATCTAAAACTCAGGGCTATCCACTCCCGAATAAAGAGCAATCCCAGGTTTTACAAGGAGAAGTTCGTGAGGGAGTATCTTCTGATGTTCAAGAAGGGGGAGAAGGTTATACCTCTTCCGAAAGAACTCTGGTATAGATGACTATCTCTTAACCTCCTCCAGTTTCCTCGCCGCGGCGTAGAGGACAGCCTCCGCCACCACCTGGCCGTCCACCGTGGCCGTTCCCTTCATCTTGGAGAGGGTCTTCTTGAGGGACACGGTCTCGAGCTCCATAACCAG
>JALWEK010000059.1 GCA_027014185.1 Aquificaceae bacterium | reverse complement strand
ATATGGGGGAACCTCCACGGACGTTTCCCTGATAGACGGAAAGCCTACCTTAACCACCGAGTCCGAGATAGGCGGCATGCCCATAAAGGTTCCCATGGTGGACATACACACCATAGGTGCGGGGGGAGGTTCGATAGCATACGTGGACGAGGGTGGGATCCTCAGAGTCGGTCCCCAGAGCGCTGGCGCCGATCCCGGACCAGTCTGCTACGGGAAGGGAGGAAGGGAGATCACGGTCACAGACGCCAATCTCTACCTCGGGAGGCTCGTTCCAGAGCACTTCCTCGGAGGGAGGATGAGGCTCTATTCCGAGAAGGTGGAGGAGCCCATGAGGAGGCTGGCGGATAAGCTCGGGGCCTCACCCTTCGAGGTGGCGGGCGCTGTGATCGAGGTGGCCGAGTCCAACATGGAGAGGGCCCTGAGAAGAGTCTCGGTCCAGAGGGGGCACGATCCGAGGGAATTTTCCCTCATAACCTACGGAGGGGCGGGAGGACTTCACGCGGTCGCCCTGGCGAGGTCCCTCGGAATACCTACCGTGATAGTTCCTCCCAATCCAGGTATATTCTCCGCGGTAGGGATGATCCTGGCGGATGTTGTCAAGGACTACTCGATAACGGTTATGCTCAAGGAGAGGGAGACAGGATACGAACAGTTAAGGGAACTCTTCTCCCCTCTGGTAGAGAGAGCCCTGGAGGAAATGGGATCGGAGGGATTCAGGGAGGAGGAAATAACACTCGAGCTCTCCCTCGACATGAGATACGAGGGCCAGTCCTACGAGATCAGCGTCCCCTTCTCGGAAGACTATGTGGAGGTCTTCCACAGTGCCCACGAGAGGCACTACGGTTACAGACACAGAAGGGAGGTGGAGATAGTTAACCTCAGGGTAAGGGCTGTTGGGGCAACGGAGAAGCCAGAGCTTCCTGCCTTTGAAGAGAAGGCCTCGGAAGATCCCTCCAGAGCTTTCTTAGGTTCTGTAAGGACCGCCTTCGGCGGTGAGTTTTTGGAGACTAAGGTCTACCAGAGGGAAAGGCTCAGGTGGGAGAACAGAGTGGAGGGGCCTGCGATAGTGGTGGAGTACTCCTCAACGACACTAATCCCTCCAGGAGCGGTAGCCCGGGTGGACAGGCTTGGAAACCTGATAATCTCGGTCTAATTTAACTTCCTATGAAGACCGCACAGCAGAGGTTCAAACTAAAGACCGACCTAAAGCCAGCGGGGGATCAGCCCAGAGCCATAGAGGAGCTTCTGGACAACCTCGAGAGGGGAGTGAGGGAGCAGGTCCTCCTGGGAGCGACGGGTACGGGCAAGACCTTCACTTTAGCCAACGTGATTGCCCATTACAACAGGCCCACGCTCGTGGTGGTCCACAACAAGATCCTCGCCGCCCAGCTCTACAGGGAGTTCAAGGAGCTCTTCCCCGACAACGCGGTCGAGTACTTCATCTCCTACTACGACTACTACCAGCCAGAGGCCTACATCCCTGAGAAGGACCTCTACATAGAGAAGGACGCGAGCATAAACGAGGTCCTCGAGAGATACAGGCACTCCGCGACCATTTCTGTCCTGGAGAGAAGGGACGTGATAGTGGTGGCCTCCGTCTCCTGCATATACGGCCTGGGATCCCCCGAGCACTACGAGAGCCTGAGGATAAAGATCAGGAAGGGAGGTTATCTGAGCCTTTCCAAGACCATCAGGAAGCTGGTGGAGATGGGCTACGAGAGGAACGACTACGCCTACAAGAGGGCAACCTTCTCGGTGAAGGGGGATGCTTTGGAGATAATTCCCTCCAACGCGGAGGACTACCTGGTCAGGATAGAGCTCTGGGACGAGGAGGTGGAGAGAATAGTCCTCATGGACGTTCTCAACAGGCACGTTATAGAGGAGCTGGAAGAGGTCTCCCTCTTCCCCGCCTCTCACTACATAGCCCCGAGGCCCACTGTGGAGAAGGCCCTGGAAGAGATAGAGAGGGACCTCAGAGGGAGAGTGGAGTGGTTCAAGAAGCAGGGAAGGGAGGTAGAGGCCCAGAGGCTCTACCAGAGGACCATGTACGACATCGAGATGATAAGAGAGCTGGGCCACTGCAAAGGGATAGAGAACTACTCCAGATACTTCGACGGAAGGGAGCCTGGGGAGCCTCCCTTCACACTCCTTGACTACTTCCCCGAGGACTTTTTACTGATCGTGGACGAGTCCCACATGACCATCCCCCAGATAAGGGCCATGTATAACGGGGACAGGTCGAGGAAAGAGAAGCTTGTAAAATACGGCTGGAGGCTCCCCTCCGCTTTGGATAACAGGCCCCTCAAGTTCGAGGAGTTCCTGGAGAGGATAAACCAGGTCATCTACGTCTCCGCAACTCCAGGGGAATGGGAGATAGAGAGGAGCAACGGGATCGTGGTGGAGCAGATAGTGAGGCCAACGGGCTTGTTAGATCCAGAGGTGGAGGTGAGACCCACCAGAAACCAGCTCGAGGACCTTCTGAGGGAGATACAGGAGAGGAAGAAGAGGGGAGAGAGGGCCTTAGTTTTGACCACCACCAAAAGGCTCGCGGAGGAGGTGGCGGACTACCTGAGCGAGAGGAAGGTAAAGGCCACCTACATGCACTCGGAGCTGGACGCCATAGAGAGGGCAAGGATCGTGAGGGAGCTCAGAGAAGGCTCTCTTGACGTGGTCGTGGGCGTGAACCTCTTGAGGGAGGGACTCGACCTTCCCGAAGTTTCTTTAGTGGCGATCTTGGAGGCGGACAAGGAAGGATTTTTGAGGAGCTACACCTCTCTGATACAGACCATAGGCAGGGCTGCGAGGAACGTGAACGGTAAAGCGATCCTCTACGCGGACAGGATAACCAGATCCATGCGGAAGGCGATAGAGGAGACGAACAGAAGGAGGGAGAAGCAGAAGAGATACAACAAGGAGCACGGGATAACTCCCAAGAGCATAGTAAAGCCCGTGAAAGAGCTCCTTGCCCTTGAAGAGCTCGACTACGTTCAGCTTCCCACCAGGCTCCCGAAGGGGATAAAGACCGAGGAAGATCTCATAAAGAGGGTAGAGAAGCTGGAGAAGGAGATGTGGGAGGCAGCCAAGAACTGGGAGTTCGAGCGTGCCGCGAAACTTAGGGACGAGATAAAGAAACTCAGAAGTTACCTGAACCTCAGCTGATCACTCGGTAAATATCTGGCCCTCTATGGGCTGGACGCTCACACCCTTCTCCTCTATGAACTTTATGGCACTTTCTATTTCTTCCGCCTCCCCGTCTATCTCCACCGTGAGGATCCCCGTGTCCTTGGTTACCTTGGCGGTCCTGATGTTGAGGATCACGTCAAAGTTCTTGCAGACCATGCAGAGGATAGGTTCTTTGACAAGCTCTTCAGGATATATGAGCTGGAGCCTGACCATGTTCATGGCTCTTAAGATTATACGCTATAATCCCTTTCCATGAAGGTACTCGTTACGGGCGCTGCAGGCTTCATAGGCTGGAAGGTATGCGAAAGGCTTCTCGAGGACGGCCACGAGGTCGTGGGGATAGACAACATCAACGATTACTACGATCTGAGAATAAAGCTCTGGAGGTTCGAAAGGCTCAAGAAAAGGAAAGGCTTTACCTTTCATCAGATAGATATAGAGGATCTTAAATCTTTCGAGGATCTCTTCTCCCAATACAGGTTCGAGGCTGTAATAAACGAGGCGGCGAGAGCGGGAGTCAGATACTCGATAGAGAACCCTCACGTTTACGTGAGCACCAACGTGATGGGAACGCTGAACCTTCTGGAGATGATGAGAAAGCACGGTGTGAAAAAGCTCGTTCAGGCCTCCACTTCATCTCTTTACGCTGGTCAGCGGATGCCCTTTAAGGAGGATCTTCCCGTGAACACCCCCATCTCTCCATACGCTGCTTCCAAAAAGGGGGCGGAAGCTCTCTGCTACACTTACCACTACCTTTACGGGATAGATGTCGCAATTCTCAGATACTTCACCGTTTACGGTCCTGCGGGGAGACCCGACATGAGTCCCTTCAGGTTCACCTACTGGATAATGAAGGGAGAACCTATCCAGCTCTACGGGGACGGCTCTCAGAAGAGGGACTTCACTTACGTGGACGACATAGCGGAGGGAACTATTAAGGCCCTGAACGTCGAGGGCTACGAGATTATAAACCTCGGCAACAACAGACCCCACAGGCTTTCTTACATGATAGAGCTGATAGAAAGGTTCACCGGCAAGAAGGCCAAGATAGACTTCAAGGAGTTCCACAGGGCGGACATGAAGGAAACCTGGGCTGACATAACGAAGGCGAAAGAGCTCCTCGGGTGGTCCCCCAAGACTACCCTCGAGGAGGGGATAGAGAAGACGGTAAAGTGGTTCAGGGAAAACTGGGACTGGGTTAAGGATATAAAGGTATAGGCGGGACAGGACTCGAACCTGCGACCTCCGCCTTGTAAGGGCGGCGCTCTCCCAACTGAGCTACCCGCCTTCCCGCAGAGGATACATTATAATTTATTTTTGCAATAGAGACAACGGCTTAGGGTGGGGTGGGTAATTTTCACATGTTTAAATAACTTACAAGCCTTTGAATAAAATAGTAGCTAGATTAGATTATAGTCAGGGAGGGTACTTTATGAGACTAGCACCCAGGGTACCTTTTAAGGAAGAGATACATGTTAAGTGCAGGAACGGATGGCTTAAAGCCCTGGGAGAAGATATATCCCTGTTCGGCGTAAAGTTCAGGCTGGAGAACTGGGAGAGCTGCAAGGACAAGGACTGGGTCAAGCTCAAGCTCAGGATAAACAACAGAGAGAACGTGCTTAACGGAAGGATTTACCGGAAGGAAGGTTCTAACAGGGCTGTTGTCCTCTTCAACGAAGAGGATATGATCATATCCCAGACTATAGGCTCCTTTCTTACCTCCCAGGTGAGAAGTAACGGTAGATGCCCTTACTGTAAAAGTAGTGTGGCTAGCGATATCCAAGAGTGTCCCAGCTGTCACATGCCCCTGGACTTCACAAGGGTCGATCTGGTAAGCGCACTGCGCAGGATAAAGGTGGGTGATCTAATAACGGGCAAGCTCCCCGAAGAGATAAAGGGGAAGGTCTGCCAGGAGGAGAAGGTAGAGTTCATCGGGTCGTGCGATTCTATGAAGAAAGTCTTCGATCTGATAAGAAAGTACGCCCCCACGGACTATCCTGTCCTTATACTGGGAGAGACGGGCACAGGTAAAGAGCTGACAGCGAGGGCTATCCACGAGAGGAGCCATAGGAAGAAAGGACCTTTTGTAGCTATAAACTGCGCGGCCATACCGAAGGAACTTCTGGAGGCGGAGCTCTTCGGATACGAGAAGGGAGCCTTTACAGGAGCGGAGAGGAGGAAGGTAGGGAAAGTTGAGCTTGCCGATGGAGGGACCCTGTTCCTGGACGAGGTGGGTGAGCTACCGATAGAGCTACAGGCTAAGCTGCTCAGATTTCTGGAAGATCTGAGCTTTGAAAGGGTAGGAGGGACCAAGGGGATCAAGGCGGACGTCAGGGTTATAGCCGCCACGAACAAGAACCTCAAGGAACTCGTTGAACAGGGTCTATTTAGGGAGGATCTCTACTACAGGCTCAAGGTTCTAACTATAAGCCTTCCCCCGCTGCGCGATAGAGAGGATGACGTTATCATAATGGCCAAATACTTTCTGGAGAAGTTCTCTAAAGAACAGGGTAAGGAGATCCTGGGCTTCACCGACGATGCATCCGAACTTATAAGGAATTACAGCTGGCCAGGGAACGTCAGGGAGCTGATAAACGTTCTGAGGAAGGCTGTTGTGCTTACCGACAAGAAGTACATAGACGCTGGAGACCTGGACATAGACGCCGACAAGGTGTCAAAGGAGATAGCAGGCAAGGGTATATTCAACCTGAAGGAGCATATAGAGAAGCTCGAGCAGGAGCTCATCGAGAAAGCCTACAGGATAACCGGGGGTAACGTTAGCAAGATGGCCTCGATGCTCGGGGTGAGCAGGCCCACCGTTTACAAGTTGATGGAGAAGTACGGCCTATCTTAAAAGCCTATATAAAGCTCAACTCCGGCGTAGGGAGAATCCCCCTTCGAGCTGTTCTTGTACCCACCCCTGACGCCAAGTGTTGCTTTCCCTAAAGAGGTCTCTAGCAGGACCCCGCTCTGGACGGCCCTGTAGTCTTTATTCCCCTGCCCTATCAACTCCGCCCCGAGATGGAACTTCCCTCCCAGCACGGACCTCTTCAGCCTAGCCCTAGACCAGAGGTACGATGTGGCCGAGCTGAAACTGGTTATGAAGCTGGTGGAAAAATTTCTTCCGAGCTTCCCGAACAACTCCAGCTGGAGTACCAGGGAGTCTTTAATCCCCTTACCCTCTATCCCTGGGACCTCCGGGCTAACCTTTGTATCCCTTCTCTCCCAGCCAGCCCAAAGGGATATACTCCAGGCGTCGTATCTCCTCTTTACACCTCCCGAGATTTGAAACGCTGGAGCCTCAGCCCTAACGTTCACGTTTCCCTGCTCGAACTTGTATATAAGGTAATCTCCCCAGACTTTCCCAAGTATTGAAATGTTAGAGCTTACAGGCTTCTCGGCTATAAATCCTATGTAGGAGTAGGACTGACCTTTTGTGTCTGCCTCGGAACCCGACAAGAAGCTGAAGGGCTGTGAAAAGGCGGAGAAACTCAGCATTAAAAGAGCCAATATAAGTTTATTCATTACCATATCCTTTACGTTGTAAGCGACATATCGTGAAGATCCGGTTCGTGATGGGAGCTACCACTCAAACTCACCCCGTACCTGTAAGCTTTTATACCATAAAAGCTGATCTCTTTGGACCAAACAACCCTGCCGTTTAGTATGTAATCCTCGTCACCCCTCCCCAGGTTGAGGGCGAGGTACTTGCTGTTTATAGGTTCGTAGGTGAGGATTTTGGCTCCCCTATCGCTCACATCCTCGGTTGTGTATGGGACGAACTTTCCTTCCATGAAGATAAAGCCGGGCATGTGCACCTCGAACCTTTTGGATCTTTTGCGGGAAAGACCCTTCTCGAAGAGAGATACTATTAGTGAGATAGGAGTGGCTTCTGGTCTATCGTGCTCTTCCATGTACTTCTTCAGGAGGAAGCGGAAGTTGAACAGATCTATCATCCTCACCTCCTCCATGGTTATTCCCTCGAACTTCACGCCGAGCCGGTATATGCCAAGATCCTCGATCTCCTTAACATAAAGTATCCTGCCCTTTAGCTCCAGTTTTTCGTCCTGGAAACTTAAGTTGATCCTTATATCCTTCCCCTGCTCGAAAGGTGTCTGGGAGAGTATGGCGGCTCCGCCCTCATGGAGGTCCTCTACTGTAACGGCTGTGTTTACACCACCCACCTCTGCCATAGCGGGGAAGTTAGCCGGAAAGCGGAACTTTTCTCTCTGGTGTTTCTTGCGCAGGGTCCAAAAAAGTGAAAGCCCGGCAAAGGCTGTGTTAATCGAGGCCCAGAACATATTTGCAACGTAAAGATTTTTATTGGGAAGGTTCCCTAGGTTAGCGAGGGCGTAGAGTATTCCGAGCAGGCTGGCGCCAAAAACTATCATCTGGGGCACAAGTCCCTTGATAGACACATTCCTTCCGTTTTCCTTGCTCGTTACCTTGAACCTGGCCGCCCTCTTTCCGAGCACCCCTAGGATAGACTTCATAAAGGTGAAGAACCTGGCCACGTTATACTGCTCAAGGAGGATAAACCTTCCGTGCCCCCTCGACATCTCGTCGAAGGCCCAGAGAGAGAGTAGTATGTGGGGCAGGAACACCGGTAAGAACTCTCTCAGGCTCACACTTATTGGGAAAACACCCGTGAAAAGAACCACGGCTGGGGCTGTGTAGAAGATCGCCTTCTGAAAGCCGTCGAGATATGTGGCCATCGAAGCTAGGTAGCTAATACGTTGAGATAGTGTGAGGCCCCTGATTATAAGCGGGCTGTCCTTGCTGAAGAGTATCTGCATCGCCCCTTTTCCCCATCTCTCCCTCTGGGTTCTATACGGGTCGTATGTAGAAGGTGCAACTCCGTAGGCGAGCGGTTCGGGATGGTAAACCGACTTCCAGCCCTTGGCGTGGAGCCTTATAGAGGTGTGGATGTCTTCAGTAACAGTCCCCGTAGCAAAGCCCCCAACATCCTCAAGAGCCTTTCTCCTGATAACCGCACAGCTACCACAGAAGAAGGTTGAGTTTATCCTGTCTTTTCCGCGGAGTATGATCTTGTAGAAGAGGGACTCCTCGTGCCAGAGCTTTCCCTTAGATATCCTGTGCTCATAAGAGTCTATATTGTAAAAATCCTGGGGCGTTTGTACGAAGGCGACCTTCTCGTCTTCAAAGTAACCCAAGGTTTTGTGGAGAAAGTCGGGCTCTGGGACGTGGTCGGCGTCGAATATAACTATGAAGTCCCCGTCAGTTCTCTCGAGGGCGTTGTTGAGGTTCCCAGCCTTCCCGTTCGTGTTCTTCAACCTGGCTATGTACTCACAGCCGAGCTCCTCACAGAGCTTTCTTATCTCCGGCCTGTTTCCATCGTCTAGGACGTAGGTTCTGTGCGGGTACTCTATGCCGAGGGCTCCCTGGATTGTCTTCCTTAGAATGTCCGGGCTCTCGTTGTACGTGGGTATGAAGACGTCCACCTTGAGGCCTTCAGGGGGATCCTTTGGTTGTCTTTTGGGCAACTTCCACACCATGTAGAAGAACATGAGGCTTGCTATGAAGCCGTACAGCTCAGCCCCGTAGACTAGGGAGGAAAAGAACATGGCATCTTCATTCAGTGTGCCAAGCCTCCAGATTAGGTAGTACAGGGATACCCCCACGGAAACAAGGACCAGGGCTCTTCTCAGGCGCTCTATATTTACGTTCACGGCCGCACCTCCTTTTGTTAATGGTTAGGTGCAATTTTTATGCCAGCACCGGAGCCCTTCTCCCACAGGAACTTGAGTGGATGTAACCGTGCAGGGATGTAAAGGTCGTTTACATAATGCTTTTGAAACTTTTAGCTTACGCCGATTTAGAGATATGTAAGAGAAGTTTACAGGCGTAAAAAGGGTTTACATCAAAACTTGAAGGGTATCCTGAGCTCAACCGTATAGTCGGGAGAGTCCTGGGTGAGACCCACATACAGAGAGAAGCTGAGTGGTACCTTGGGCGTGAGTGCCCAGCCCGTTCCTAGCTTAAGCATGGCGAGGTTGAAGGTTGAGTTCGCAACCCTCGATTTGGGTTTCCCCTGCTCTTTTATGTAAGTTGGGAGGACGTATGTGTTTATGTACTGAACGTTCATAGAGAAGTTGTAAGCCAAAGCGTAGGCGAAACCCACAGCCAGGTTGATGTTGTCACCGGGATAGACCTTGTCCAAGGTACGGGGTTGGCCTTCATCGTCCACTGTCTGATCCACGTCTTCGGTGAAATTATAGGTATATCCAAGGGATCCGAAGACCAC
The DNA here is from genome assembly GCA_027014185.1 of Aquificaceae bacterium. Lineage (GTDB taxonomy): Bacteria > Aquificota > Aquificia > Aquificales > Aquificaceae > Hydrogenivirga. Next base: position 4,507 of record JALWEK010000059.1, on the reverse strand, counting down.
CACGGGGTCCACGCTCTTTACCCAGCTCACGCTGAACTTGGCCGAGTTGTATCCTGTCCCGGTGGGAACGTCCTTCCGGGGATCGATCTCGTAAGGGCTCTTACCGGTCTTGAACTTGTATCCAAAGTTGAGGATTATCGCCGGCCTCGATTTTGTCTCTCTGATAGGCTGAAAGCTCACGTTTACCGATATGTCTCCCAGACCTGCTCTTTCTAAAGTATATTCTTGGGTAGGATCGTTAGTGCTCGACAATCTGTCGTACCTGTAAACGTAGGGTACGTTTACATCGAACTGTAGGTTGTCCAGCACACCGTACCTGAAGGCTAGACTGTTCACGAATATGTGCCTTCTGGCCCTCTCGATGCCAAACTTACCAAGTGTAAGGAACACGGGGTCCAGTATAGCGAAGCTCTCGAGGTATATCTGATTGGCCGAGTAGTAGGTGAAGGAGAATGTGTACTCTACTTCGAACTGTTTTTTCTTCAAGAGCACGTAATCCTTCTCAAGGCGGGTAAGGGCCTTCTTAGCTTCCTCCTGGGCTTCCCTGTCCTGGCCTGTCTGGGAGTAGGCTATCCCCAAGGCCGTCAGCAAAGCCAGCAGCTTCTTTCCCATTCAAAAATCCTTATTCATCCTGTAACTCGGCAGTACATAGTCTATCAGATTTTTTCTAAGATGGTCCTTTTTTACAATCAGCAGCTCATCCTCGCTGACCGCGAGGGGCGTCATATCTATATCGTAGTGATCCACTATGAGGGCTATGTTCTTGTACCACATCTTGTTGAACTCGTTCACTGGTAGAAGGGCAACGCCGAAAGCGGGATCTGAGACCACCACCTTCCCTTCGTGGACTCCTCTGAAGACCACATAGTGCTTGTAGTTGCCTATGACTATCGTAACTATTGCCGGTTTCCTCACCTGGGCAAGAGTTTCCACGTTGGTCCTGACTCCCTTGGCTTTGTAGCCCAGGGCTTCAAAGAACCTCTTTATGTCGAGGAGGGAGAAACCCTTCCTCTTCTTTATCTTCTCAACGTTACCGACCCTAAAGAGCAGGTTTATGACGGACATCTCATCCAAGGGCTTGTTCAGGTAGTAGTGGAGTATGGTCGCTACCGCGGCCGATCCGCAGCTGTAATCGTACTGCTGTCTAACAACCTTGCTGAACTTGACCTCTTCGAGGGGTTTTACCTGTGGGCTGAGGGAAACTGTGCCGAATATCCCGGAGCCCATGTAAACCCTCGTGCCAGACTTTCCTACCTCCCACTTGGAACTGCAACCTAACAGTAAGACGAAGAGGAGCGGGAGAAGGACCTTCATCAGTAGGCCCCCAGTATGTTAGAGCTGTTTATCGCATCGACGTTGTTGTTGATGTTTACGTTCACGTTCTCCCAGTTCGACTCGATTATCACGAATATGTTATATACGTTGCTTATAGCCGAGTTGGCCGCGTTCACAGGGTTAAAGGCGTTCTGCTGGGCGTTGTCACTTATAAGTACCTCTCCGCTCAACCCCATCTGCTCAGGAAACTGGATAATTGTAGGGTTGTCACCGAGCAGTGAAGGATCTATCGAGTCCGTAGTGTATATTATCGCGTCATCGCTAAGTCCCTGAGCGTAAACGGAGTCGAGTTCCTCGTCTGAGACAAGGACCATCTCTCCCGCTCCCGCGATACTTGTTATAACCATAAAACCGAGTACACTTAGAATAGTTCTCATGTTCATTCCCTCCTTACGACGTCTCCACAGACCTGGACTATGATCCTTTCCTTTCCGACCACCTGCCAGAAGAACTTTACGTTGAAGAATCCGTTGGCCTTTTTCTTCCTGTAGTCCCTGCCGGCCTGATAGACGCTTGAGATTATGGTGTTGTTGAGCATGTTTGGAATCCTCTTCTCGTCCTTCGGATACCTGCGAACGTAAGAGTAACAGGTGCTGTCTATGAGCTTGTACTTAACGCCTCCAGTCCCGAAGGAGACCATGAAGGTATCTTCCTTCTTCTGTGCCATCAGGCTTCCCGTTATAAGAAGCAGCAGGGCTATGAGTCTTACCATTTCTCTTCTCCTTTAAAAAAGGGGGGGAAGGGGCACCCCCCCCGGCGAACTTACCTCACGTTACCGGCAGTAGCGTTGCTGCCAGAAGCTGTGTTGGAGAAGTTTACAGCCTCCTGAATGTTAACCTGGGTAAGGGTAGTTCCTGTTACCGTTCCGGTTACGATCATCGCATTGGTTCCCATGTTCACGGCTGAAGTAGCTCCGTTGAGGACATGCCATCCCCTTACGTTCTGCTGGGCGTTGTTGTTTAGCTGGACGGAGTTCTGATTGTTGTCCTGACCTGTTACTGTAGCGCAGTAGCAGTTCTCTATGAATTGAGTCTGTTTGTTGACGTTCATAGCGAGGGAGACTTCGCTTGCCGTCGCATAGTTGTTGTGGTTACCCGCTGTCTGTTCATTCTCTTGGCTTATTGAACTGTCGGAAGCACTGCCATCGAGCCACAGTACGTTGAATCCAGAGTTGAAAGCTACCTTAGCTACGTTGGCTATGGAAAGACCTTCCGCGTTCTGCTGGGCGTTGTTGTTGAGCTGGACGGAGTTGTTGTTGTTGTCCTGATCGGAGGTCACAGCGTGTACGTTGTGAATGTACTGACCGGGGTTTTCCGCGTTCTCAACGTTCTTAGCGGTAGCATTACCTCCGGGGTATGAGTCCGCGTAGTTGTTGAAGTTCTCCGCAGTCTGCTCGTTCGTCTGTTCCAGATCACTCGATGTGATACCTGTGAACACTGCCAGGTTAAGGCCCATATTCACCGCCGAGACCGCCATATTGGTCATCTCGAGGGCCTTCGCGTTCTGCTGAGCGTTGCCGTTGAGCTGGACAGAGTTGTTGTTGTTGTCCTGACCTGAGATGCTTATTTGATTAAGCGTTGGATCGTAATCCGCATTAATTATGTTCTGGGTCTGTTTGCTGTCGTTCTTCGCAACCGCCATCTCGTCCGACTCAGCCCTGTTCACATGGTTTTCGGAGGTCTGATCGTTGAGCTGCTCCACTTCAGTGTTGTAGATCCCTTTAGTAGGATCAGGAGGTGGCGTGGAGCTTCCTCCGCCGGGAGCTTCATCAACTAGTATGTTGAGACCTACGTTGTGAGAGGAGTTTGCCATGTTAACCATGGTGAGGGCCCTAGCGTTCCTTTGGGCGTTGTTGTTGAGCTGGACAGAGTTGTTGTTGTTGTTCTGGTTGTCTATGTTCACATTGTTATTAACGTACTGGGTTACCTTGTCTCCAGCTTCTGAGTTCATTGTCCTTGCTTCTTCTTCTCCCTCAGCAGTGTTGTTCATGTTCTTAGCGGTTTGGTTGTTCTTCTGGGTTAGGGAGTTATAATCGTTATCTTCCACAAGTGACCTTGTGAATGCGAGAATATTCACACCAGTGTTGGAAGCCGACTGTGCGCTGTTTTTGACTTCTATACCCTTAACGTTCTCCTGGGCGTTGTTGTTGAGCTGGACAGAGTTGTTGTTGTTGTCCTGGTCAGTTATTGATCCACTAACGGAGTCTTCATTGGGATTCTCATCGTTAACGATTCTCTGCTTCTCCTTGTTCTTGTTGTAGGCGTAAGCGTACCCATCGTCAGCTTCAGCTTCGTTGTTGTGATTCTTAGCAGTCTGTCTGTTCCTCTGAGTTACCGAGCTGTCAACTATATCGTCGGAATACTGGATGTTCACCCCGGCGTTCCTGGCGCTGTTGGCAACGTTAGCAACGGTTATGCCGGTGGCGTTCTGCTGGGCGTTGTTGTTGAGCTGGACAGAGTTGTTGTTGTTGTCCTGGTCAGAGATCACCACATAATCTACATTTTCTCCACTTACGTTCATTACAGACTGCGTATCGCCGCTCTCCCTATTGAAGGAGGATATTTCATCTTCACCTTCCGCGAAGTTATCGAAGTTCTTAGCGGTTTGGTTGTTCTTCTGAAGTCCTTCGGTATCGCTTATCGTTGCTGATGCGAATATGTTCAGACCTGTGTTGGATGCAGATTGTGCTATATTCTCGACCATTATACCGTTAGCATTCTGCTGGGCGTTGTTGTTTAGCTGGACGGAGTTGTTGTTGTTGTCCTGGCCCGATACGCTTCCCGCCCTATCTGGTTGTGCACTGTACCCTACGTTGTTATATATATCCTGTGACTGTTTGTCTTCGTTCTTTGCTACAGCATAATCTTCTTCGGCGTCCTCGTGGTTTGCGGTGTTCACGTGATTTTTAGCCGTTTGAATGTTCTTCTGAGTGTACTCGTTGTTAAAGTCGTTAGGAGAGTTAGGTTCGACGGGTTTGGGCAAACCCAGCCATTCATCTTCTACAGCACTACTCGGCTCAGTGGGAGATGAATCGCTCCACATGAGGTTTATGGCCGCGTTCACTGCGCTCGTAGCCGCTGCTATAAGATCGGCGGCTTTGGCGTTCTGCTGGGCGTTGTTGTTCATCTGAACAGAGTCGAGGTTGTTGTTCTGGTTCATCGCTCCCCCAAAG
>JALWEK010000058.1 GCA_027014185.1 Aquificaceae bacterium | reverse complement strand
AAGTAAACGGTAGGGGCGTAAAACCCGTAGTCCAGAAGCCTCTTAGCAACGCCCATGGCGTTCGTCTTGTACTTAAGAAGGTTCGTCGCGGAGAGGACGAACTCGTGCATACAGGGAACGTGGGAGTAAGGATCGTTGAATGTGCCCTTCAGCAGGTATCTGAGATACCTCGCATTCAGGACGGCGTACTTCGCAACCTTGTCTATCTCCTTTCCGTAGCTCAGTATGTAGGCCAGGGCCCTGAGCCACATCCCGAAGTGCCCATAAAAGCCAAGGAGCTTGCCCACGCTCTTAGGTACATCCCAGCTAAGGTAGTACTTCTCTCCGTCGAACTCAACCTGTGGAACCGGTAGGTAGGGCTTAAGCCTTTCGGAAACGCCTACGGGACCGCTACCGGGACCTCCCCCGCCGTGTGGGGTAGAGAAGGTCTTGTGGAGGTTAAAGTGCATAACGTCCACGCCCCAGTCTCCCGGCCTCGCTACCCCGACGAGGGCGTTGAAGTTCGCCCCGTCCATGTAAAGGAGAGCGTCTCTACGGTGCAGCTCATCCGCCATCTCTTTCACCTTCCTCTCGAATATCCCGAGTGTGTTTGGGTTCGTTATCATTAGCGCAGCCGTGTCGTCGCCGAGCTTCTTTACAAAGTCATTCCAGTCGAGCTCTCCGTTCTCGTCGCTCTTTACAGTAACCACTTCAAAACCGCATATCGCTGCCGAGGCCGGATTTGTCCCGTGGGCCGAGTCCGGGATCAGAACCTTTCTCTTTCTGTCGTTTCCCCTGTCCCTGTGGTAGGCGAGGATCAAAAGAAGCCCCAGGAGCTCCCCCTGCGCCCCCGCCGCTGGCTGCAAGGACACGTCCGCAAAACCGCACAGCTCTTTTAGGAGTTCTTTGCGCTCGTAAGCAACCCTGAGAGTTCCCTGAACGAACTCCTCCGGAGTTAAGGGGTGGACTTCTGTAAAGCCTGCAATTCTTGCAAGCTCTTCGTTTATCTTGGGGTTGTACTTCATCGTGCATGAGCCGAGTGGTACCATCGTGGTTTCTATTGCGTAGTTGAGCTGGGAAAGTTTAGTAAAGTGCCTTACTACCTCGAGCTCCGATAGCTGGGGTAGGTTCAGATCTTCTCTTGCGTAGCCTTCGGGGATGACCTTGGAGAGTTCCACCTCCGGAACGTCGAGTTCAGGGAGTCTGTAGCCCTTCCTTTCCTCTTTAGAGAGCTCAAAGAGGAGTTCCATGCAGGAATTATTTTAACCCGGTAGGGACTGAGCAATGGAAATATAACCCTCTGCTATCCTTACAGCCTTGATTGCATCTTCTTTTGTGTACAGCTCTTCCGGTATTATATCCATGTCTCCATAGAAGGCTATCTCCCTTTGGCTCCTGAGCCACTTTGCCTCCCTGTTGAGTTCCTTGAGCTTGTCTCTAACACTGGGAGGGTACTCTTCTAAGTGCTGATCTATTATGCTTCCCACATCGTGCCACTTGGGTGGTTGAACACCTATCTTTATCAGGAGTGCCTTCTGCACAAGTTCGACTATCTCTTGAGCTTCTCTAACGGTATCCGCATAGTCGTTCCTTTTTAAAAACTCTCGTAGAACATCAAAACGTATCTTAGCCCTTCTCAAGTAGCTGTTTGCGAGCTCCTCATTTACCATCCTTAAGCACAAAATGTGGCATAGGTTTCTTTACAAACTCTATCTTACCCTTAAACCTCTCAAGCCTCTTTAGAAAATCCTTGAAGAAGCCCTCTTTATCGTACAGCACTATGAACTCCGTATCCCACAGCCAGGGTATATCCTCCCTCAGGGAGGATCTTCTGAGGAATATGGGTGAGAGTCTCATCCCGAGCTTCTCAAGGCTTTTGAGATTGCTCTCCACATTCTCGTAAAAGTCCATGTAGGTTTCGTAGGAGCTCTTTGGTTTGTTTTCAAGAACTATGAGAAGATCGACGTCGGACTCGGGCGTGGCCTTCCCCTTTGCAACGGAGCCAAAGACTATGAGTGATACAAGTCTGTCCCCATAATGCTTGGTTGTCTTTTCCTTTACCTCTTTCAGAAGCTCCTCAAGGGCTTTCTTGAAGTCCACGGTTTTAGAATATAGCATCCTTACTAACCTCTTCCTAGCCCCGTGTTAAAAAACTTTACTGGGTCGCCGATATAGATATTCGACAAAACCTAAAAGGAGGTGTCAGCCATGGCTCTGAGAATCAACTTTAACTACTCAGCGGCGGTTACGCAGACTGCGCTGGAGACCAACAACAGACTTATGAACAAGTCACTCCTGAGACTTTCTACGGGTCTCAGGATCCTCAACGCTGCGGACGACTCCGCAGGCCTGTTCATAGCAGACCAGCTTGCCCTTGTCTCCGCCGGTCTTGAGCAGGGTAACAGGAACATTCAGACGGGAATCTCCGCGCTCCAGATAGCAGAGAACTCCGCCGGGCAGATCTACAACAAGCTGAAGGAGATCTACGTAAAGGCGGAGAACGCAGCCAACGACATCAACGACCCGAACGCAAGGGCAGCGCTCCAGAGGGAAATAATGAATCTAGTTGACGCAATTCAGAAGATAGGGACAGATACAGAGTATAACGGAATAAGGCTGTTGGATGGAACGTTTACAGGAAGGTACATCCATTATGGTGCGAGGTATGGGCAGACCATATCTGTTAACATAGGCGATGTTAGGGCTCAAAGTCTGGGGGCGTATATAGTCAGTGGAAATGGAAGAACAACAACAAGCGTGGCCAACAAACAGATATCCAATCTTCAAACAGATTTTGATGATTTTGCCCTTGCAAGCGGAGAAGAGTTGAGAGTTGGCGGCCAGGTAGTCCTTGATGGTGGTTCTACAACAGTCCTAGTGGATGCGGCAACTGCAGCTCAGAATATTAATAGTGATCCTACCCTTCAAGCAGCAGGTATTGAGGCTGTTGCTAAGAATAAGAGTGTTGCAAGTGACTTCACAGGACTATTCACTATTTCGGGTACCGCTGCAGGGGATGAAACTGTGGATTTAGCATTCTACGTTGGTGCAAGGGATGTTACTTCACCAAGCTTTACAATTACGGGTCTTACTGTTAACACAACTTTATCAGACCTTGTGACAAAAATAAACAGTGAAGCATCAGCTAATGGTGTTCCCATAACGGCTAGAGCTGAGAATGGAAAACTTGTTCTGGAAACAACAAATGGAGAGACTATTGCAATTGAAGCAACCTTTAATAATCCTTCCGGAACAGATACTGCAACAATCAATTTTACTCAGCTTCTGGAAGGTGCTAATATTAACGATGTTTCGGGTCTAAATGACGGGGAATCTGCATACGCAATAAAAGTTGGTGAGCTTCAGATTTATGGAACAGATAGCTTTGTTGTAAACGAATCAGGAATAGACATAGTTGGTGATCCCGGACCAGATGCATCAATTACAGCCACTCTAAACAACCTGTACTCTATAGATGTATCTACAAATCAGGGAGCTGAAACTGCACTTCTTATAATTAAGAAAGCTATTCAGAAAGTAGATACGGTGCGTTCCGAAATCGGAGCAATCATGAACAACCTCCAGACCATATACGACGCCCAGAAGGTCGCCTACGACAACACTAAGGAGGCGGAGAACGTAATCAGGAACGTGGACTTCACCAAGGAGATGTCCACCTTCACCACGATGCAGATCAGGATGCAGTCCGGTATAGCGATGCTCGCTCAGGCGAACACGTTGCCTCAGCTCGTTCTCCAGCTCCTGAGGTAATCGATAATGGAGGGAAGGCGCTTGCCCTTCCCTCCGCCTAAAAAGGAGAGCCTGCCATGAGGGTTGAGGGCAGAGGTTCGGAGATAGACTTCGAGATAATCAGACAGGTCTCGAGGCACGTGGCGGGCACCAACGGAGTAGAGAGCATAAGGAAGAATATAGAGAAAAGGGCTGCAGAAACAGTCCAAGAGGCGGCCTTGAATAAGGAGGAGCTCCAGGAGATCCTCAAGGAGATAATGAGAAAGCTCGACTACCTGAACAGATACCTCAAGATCGATATAGACGACCAGCTGGAGATACCTGTGGTGAAGATATTTGAGAGGGATACCAACAGACTGATCAGACAGATCCCGCCCGACTACCTCCTCGAGCTTATGAGAAGGATCGATCAGATGCTCGGCGTTCTGCTGAGCGAGAGGGTTTAGCTATGGCCGGTGAACTTTTTATCTCTGGGCTTACTGGAACCAACTTCGACGGAGGGGCTATGGTAGATCAGATAATGCAGATAAAGGCCCTTCCACTCCAGAAGCTCCAGCAGGAGAAAGCCCTCGTTCAGGCGAAGCTCTCCTCCCTTGGAAACCTCTCTAGCGGTATAGGGGACTTCCTCTCTATATTCGAGAGCCTGAACGTGGACGACCTCTTCAAAGGAAAGAGGGCCACGGTTTCCAACGCTGACGTTCTCAGCGTGATCGTCACCGAAGAGGCTCCCA
>JALWEK010000057.1:3396-14081 GCA_027014185.1 Aquificaceae bacterium | reverse complement strand
GGCAGGGAAAGAGGAAGTATAAGGAGAAGGTCTTTAAGTACATAGCCCCGTACGGAGAGCCGCTTTACTGGATAGCGGCGGAGGAGTTCGGGTGGAGCCCGGAGGAGGGGACGGATTACTGGGCCGTCCTAAACGGTTACATATCCGTTACTCCCCTTCAGCTCGACCTCACCAACTACAGAGCTATGGAGGAGATTAAATTCATAGAGAGATGAAAGCGGGGGATTTAGCCTCTGTAACGCAGGGACGCCTGCTCGGAGATCCGAACATAGAAGTAGGTGGCTTCTCGATAGACAGCAGAAGGATCGGAGAGGGTGAGGTCTTTATAGCCCTGAAGGGCGATAGGTGCGATGGTCACGATTTCATCCAGGACGCCTTCGGGAAGGGTGCCGCAGGTGTGATATCCGAGAGGGAGATTATACCCCCTTCCGGGAGGTTCGTTTTAAAGGTTTCATCGACGCTGGAAGCTCTTAGAAGGATCGCCGAGCACAAAAGGAGATACTTCAAAGGCAAGGTTGTGGGGGTAGCAGGTTCTGTGGGCAAGACGACCACGAAGGACCTCATCCATCACCTGCTCTCCTTCGTTGCGCCCACCTTCAAGAGCGAAGGTAACCTGAACTCCCAGATAGGGCTTCCGTTGGTTCTCTCCAACTTGGACATGAGGGCCGAGTTCGCAGTACTGGAGCTCGGTGCCAGCAGGAGGGGGGATGTTCTGAGTCTGACGCGCCTGGCCAGGCCCTCGATTAGGGTCATAACCGCATTGGGGGAGGAGCACCTGGAGACCTTTGGAACCTTGGAGGACGTTATAGCTGGAAACGGGGAGATATTCCATGACTTTTCCGACGAGGACTGGGCTGTCCTTCCAGCTTACGCACAGGATTACTACGAACTCCCCGGTGATAGGGTCGTTACCTTCGGAAAAGAGGATTTAAAGCCACAGAGGGAAGAGCTCACAGTGGAGGGGGCGGTCTTCCATCTATGGGATGAAAGGTTCGTGGTCCCTATCCTGAGCCTTGGCGCTGTGGATAACGTTCTCGCCTCCTTTGCCGTTCTCAAGGTATTGGGTATGGATCCGAGGGATTTCAGAGAGAGGCTCGAAGAGTTCAGACCACCTGAGGGCAGGATGAACGTTCTCAAATTCGATGACTTCTACCTGGTGGACGATACCTACAACGCCAACCCACCCTCGGTAAAAAATGCCGTAAAAACCATCGCTAGCATCAAAACTGGTTCTAAAAAGGTCGTAGTTTTGGGCGATATGCTCGAGCTCGGTGAAAAGAGCGGTGAACTCCACGCAGAGATCGGAGCCTTTATAAAGGATATGGGGATAGACTTCGCGATCTTCTACGGAAAGGAAACCCATCACTCTTACAGGGAGTTTGTCAGAAGGGGAGGACAGGGGATCTTTTTAACGGATAAAGGTGATGTGTTCGAGGAAATGTTGAAATGGCTCAGGGATAAAAATATAATTCTTTTGAAAGGTTCGAGGGGGATGAGGATGGAAACGCTTATAGAAGGGGTAAGGGGAGCCTTCAAGGTATGAACCAGGAGAAGATAGCCGAGATCTTCATATTCGAAGACTCCTTCTTCTTCACAACAAAGGTCCCTATAAGGAGGGTGGAGGGGGACAGGATAGCCCTATCTAACACGCCCCTCCTCAACAAGTTTGCCCTCCTCGGTAAGAAGGTCCACATAAGGTACTCCACCTTCGCCCTGCCGGTTAAGGTAGTTGGAAAGAACGAGGAGGAACTAATAGTAACTCTTCCTTCATTAAGTCCGGAAAAGCCGGTGGGGGACAGGAAGAGTGCAAGGGTAAAACCTTCCCACATACATCCGGTTAAGCTCTACATGAAGGAGGATGGTGAGGAGGTCGAGAAGGAGGTGGAGGATATCTCTGAGGGAGGCTTTTCTATCCTCGTGAAGAACCCCTCGGAGGTGGATAGGTACATAGGTAGGGATGTAGAGGTCCACATAGACTTTCCCGTCGAGGTGGAGGAGGTGAGGGGAACGGCCAGGCTGGTGAACATACAGGAGTTCCCCGACGGCAGGATAAAGCTCGGCTTCGAGCTCTTCATAGACGATGCGGACATGGTCAAGGTAAGGTTCTATGTATATTCCAGAATCAGGGAGATACTCCGGGACTGAGAACCTGAACCTGGAGGTAAAGAGGCAGATCTTCCACCTCGTCCTGATATCCCTCTGGCTGGTACCGATACTTCTCTTTCCCTATCCTCTGGCCCTGATCACCTTTGTGCTCGTTATAGCTATCAACCTTGCCGTTGTTCTCAAGCTCAGACCCTTTTACCAACTGTTTTCCTTTCTCTTGGAGCATCTGGAGAGGGAGAGGAATTTGGACAGGCCCGGGATTCAAGCCCTGTACGCCAACTTGGGAGTGTTTCTTTCCTTCCTGCTCTTTGGAGAGCTCTCTATGTTCGGTGTTATAGCTCTGAGCGTCGGAGACAGCCTATCGACCTTGATAGGCAAGCACTTTGGCAGGCACAAGATATTCTTCAACGGAGCGAAGAGCTGGGAGGGTTCCTTTGCCTTCTTCCTCGGCAGTTTTTTAGCCTTTATTTTTATCACCGATCACAGAACGGCCCTGCTCCTCTCATCTCTGTCTGCCCTTGTGGAAGCCCTCGACCTCAGAATAGACGATAACCTCGTTATCCCCCTGTTCGTGAGTGCCCTGGCTTACCTGGTGTGATACTCTATCAGGAGGTCTAGGAGCCTTTCCATCTCCTCTATATCCTTCTTTCTGGACCTAACACCTTTGATGCTCTTCAATCCTTTCAGCCTGACCAGCTCCTTCAGGATAGAGCTGTTTACCTCCACCTCACCCTCCTCATTCACGCTGCCGTCCGAGAGCCTTATCCTCACCCTGCCCTTTCCCAATTTCTCCTTTAAAAACCTGGGCTCCAGACCGGAGATCGACAGGAACTCGAGCTTGAACCTGACCCTCACGATCCCTTCCTTACCCTTCGGGTCCATAAGCATAGCCTTCAGGATGAGAGAGAATAGCCTCTCGTCGTAGAACCTTATGTGTTTGAGTACGAACAGGGAGACCCAGCACATCCACCTGTACCTGCGGTAATCCTTGGACAGGTAAGAGAACCTTTCCACCCGGAGTATGTCGTTAGGGAGAGCTATGCCTCCCCTCTGCTTAAGATCTAGCTCCACCAGGTTGAAGGGTTCGAACACACCGAAGAACCTGTTTGTGTTCAGAAAGCCATCTCTCACGAGCACATCGAAGACCCCTCCCTGACCGTAAACCTTGGCCAGCAGATCCTGGTCCCCCGCCCTTAACCTCTTCAGGACTAGAACCCTGGTCTTCAGGCTCATCGATCCTTTATAATACTTCTCTCCTTAAACCTGGAGGTGTTCGAGTGCCGCTTCTCTTTAAAAAGGTCAAGGATCTCAGGAACTACCTTCACGGGCTCAAGTGTGAGAAAGGCCTGAGTGTAGGCTTCGTTCCCACGATGGGTTACCTCCACGAGGGACACAAGGCCCTTATAAAGAACTCCAAGATGCAGAACGACATAACGATCGTGAGCGTTTACGTAAACCCCACCCAGTTCGGTCCTGGTGAAGATTACGAGAGGTATCCGAGAGACCTTGACAGGGACATGGCTGTGTGCGAGGAGCTCGGTGTGGACGCTATCTTCGCCCCGACAGACGAGGAGATGTATCCGGAGGGCTTCAGGACGGAGGTTTACGTTAAGGGTATAAGCGAGGTGCTCGAGGGTAAGTTCAGGCCCGGTCATTTTAAGGGGGTCGCTACCATAGTTCTAAAGCTCCTGAACGCCGTCCAGCCGGACAGGGTTTACTTTGGGGAAAAGGACTACCAGCAGCTCAAGCTGGTGGAGAGGATGGTTAGAGATCTCCTGCTGCCCGTGGAGATAGTTCCCGTTCCCGTGGTAAGGGAGCCCGACGGCCTCGCCTGCAGCTCGAGGAACGTTTACCTTTCCGGAGAAGAGAGGGAGTCGGCCCTCTCCATATACAGATCTTTCCTGCTGGCCCAGGAGATGATAAACCAGGGGGAGAGGAGGAGCGAGGTTATAAAGAGGGAGATAGAGCGCTTCATACTCTCGCATCCCCACGTGAAGAAGATAGACTACGTGGAGATAACGGACAGCGAGCTGAACCCTAAGGATACGGTTGATAAGGGGGACAGGATACTCGTGGCCGTCTGGGTGGGCAACACGAGACTTATAGACAACTGGAAGGTATCCTGATGAGAATCCTCTTCATGGGGACTCCCCAGTTCGCTGTTCTGAGCCTTGAGAAGCTCTCTGAGTGCTTCGATGTAATAGGCGTGGTAACCCAGCCCGACAGACCGGCGGGAAGGGGAAAGAAGCTGAGACCACCGCCCGTAAAGTTAACCGCCCAGAGGCTCGGCCTTCCCGTTTATCAGCCTGAGAGGATAAGGGATTTCGTAGGGGAGATAAGGAGTTTAAAACCCGACTGCATAGTGGTGGTAGCCTACGGAAAGATCCTCCCGAAGGAGTTACTCGAGATCCCCCCTTACAGGGTGGTGAACCTCCACGCTTCTCTGCTTCCCAGATACAGGGGCGCTGCTCCAATCCAGAGGGCTTTGATGGCGGGTGAGAGGGTAACGGGTAACACGGTCATGCTCGTGAACGAGAGGATGGATGCGGGAGACATCCTCTCACAGGAGGAGATCCCGATAGCGGCGGAGGACAACCTGGAAACGCTCTCCGAGAGACTCTCCAAAAGGGGGGCGGATCTGCTGGTGAGAACACTCTCCCTGTGGTTCGAAGGAAGGGTCACACCCGTTCCCCAGAAAGAGGAGGAGGCGATCTACGCTCCTCCTATCCGGAGGGAGGAGCTGAGGATCTGTTGGAAGGCCGAGGCCCAAAGCGTTAGGGACAGGGTTAGGGGACTTTACCCGGGTGCCTACACCTTCTTTAGGGACGAAAGGCTGAAGATACTCAGGGTCAAAGTCAGCGATGGATCCGGCGAGCCAGGAGAGGTGATAGATCCCGATAAATTTAAGGTAGCCTGCGGGGAGGGATCGGTGGAGATCCTTGAGCTGATGACACCGAAGGGAAGGAAGGTAAGCAGGGAGGGGTTCCTCAGAGGCTACTCTATCAGAGAGGGCGAGCTGTTAAAATAACAGCATGGAAGATAGGCTGGAGCGCATAGCCCTTCTAATAGAGAGGTATTTGGGACAGATATTTGGATCGATAAGGGTTTACAAGGAAAACAACGAGTTCTTAATCCCCTGGGGATCCACCGTTATTAACGTGGAAGTATATAAGGAGGGTGAGGACATCTTCGTGAACGTGTACTCCCCGGTAGTGCTTAAGGTCAAGCCCGATAAAGACCTTATGAAGTTCCTGCTTATGGAGAACGCCTCCTTAAAGATGTGCAGCTTCTACATAGAGCTAGAAAGGGGCCTCATAGACATAGCCCTCGGTACCAGGATCAAGTTTGACTTTATGAACAAGGATGTACTCAGCTACGTTGCCATAAACGTGGGGAATCTCGCCAACGAATACTGCAAGGAGATAATAGCGGTCTTCGGCGGGATGTCTTTCAAAGAGTACATAGAGAGGGAGAAGTTGGAGAAAAAACCTTTCGGTGAGGAGAAGATCCTTCACGATATCTTCGATCTCGAGGGTGTGAAGGTGAGCCTGGAGCTTTACAGGCTTCCAGAGGAAGCCTACATGATAGTTGGAAAGATACTCGATACAGGACAGGTTTTCCTTAGAGCGGAGCGAAAGAAGGAGATCCAGGAGATGTTCGAGCTTCTCGAGAATATAAAGAAGTTCATCCTGGAGGGGGACGTGGCCTCTATAAAGAGGCATTTAAAACACTTCGAGATAGAAGAGTTCTTCCTATACAACGTGCTCGCCGGGAAGGGCGAGGAGAAGGTAAAGAAACTCAAAGAGGTGGAAAGGGAGATCCAGTTCCTGACGGAGATGCTTATGAAGGGTGAGATCTCCCACGAAGAGTACAGGAGAAGGATATCGGACATAGAACGACTTTTCGGCTTATAGAAGGTAGTCCAGAAGAACCGTGGTGAAGAATAGGATGCTCACGTACCCGTTTACCGTAAAGAAAGCCTTGTTTATCTTCGAAAGATCGTTAGGTCTTATGAGCCTGTGCTCGTAGACGAGGAAGGCGCTAAGGAGCAGGAGGCCAAGGAAGTAAATAAAGCCAAGGTCTGGATGCCTGAAGCCTAAGATAAGGAGTGACAGGAATGTGATCGTGTGGAAGCCCCTTGTGAACCTTAGGGCTTTCTCTATCCCGAACCTCACGGGTATGGACTTCAGACCCTGCCCCCTATCGAACTCGTAATCCTGGAGGGAGTAGAGGATGTCGAAGCCCACAACCCAGGAGGCCATCGCTATTCCGAGGATAAAAGCGTTCAGTGAGATAGAGGCGTTCAGAGCTACGTCCACCGCTATAGGTATAAGCAGGTAAACTAAGCCTAAAAAGAGATGGGGAAAGTAGGTGAACCTCTTGGAGTAGGGGTAGATCCACAGGAGCAGTATGACCACGGGAGAGAGTAAAAAGGCGAGAAAGTTTATGAATAGTGTGCTGATCACGAAGAGCCCTCCCGAGAGGATTATCAGCCTTTTGACGTCCTCCTTGGATAAGGCTCCCGAAACGAGGGGCCAGCTTTTTGTCCGTGGATTGAGCCTGTCGAAGGGCTCGTCTATAAGTCTGTTTAGGGCCATCCCAAGGGTCCTCGCGCTCACGAGGGCTATCAGGATCCAGAGGAGCTTCCAGAGGGAGGGGAAGTTTTCAGCAAGGAGCAGGATGCTCGCGAGGGCAAAGGGGAGGGCGAATATGGTGTGCTCGAACTTTACAAGCTCTGCGTAGTGCTTTATCTTCTCCATCTGCATACCTCAGTCGAAGACCACGGTCCTGTTGCCGTAGACGAGGACCTTGTATTCTAAATGCCACTTGACCGCCCTCGCAAGGACTATCCTCTCTATGTCCTTACCCTTCCTTATGAAGTCCTCGAGAGAGTCCCTGTGGGAGACCCTTATTATGTCTTGCTCTATTATAGGACCCTCGTCGAGGATCTCGGTAACGTAGTGGCTCGTGGCCCCTATTATCTTCACGCCCCTCTCGTAGGCCCTGTGGTAGGGCTTGGCTCCCGGGAAGGCGGGGAGGAAGGAGTGGTGGATGTTTATTATCCTGTTCCTGAACCTGTTCACAAAGTCCTTGGAGAGTATCTGCATGTATCTGGCGAGGATTATCGTATCTATCCCGTGCTCCTCCAAGAGGGCCAGCTCCTTCTCTTCCGCTTCCCTCTTGTTCTCTTTTGTCTTCGGTATATGGTAGTAGGGAACCCCGAAGAAGTCAGCTATGGGCTTAAGGTCGGGATGGTTGCTCACAACGAGCTTCACCTCCCCTTTAAGCTCTCCGCTCCTGAACCTCTGCATGAGGTCATAGAAGCAGTGATCCTGCTTGGAGACGAAGATGGCTACCCTCTGCCTGTAGTCCCCGAAGTGGAGGGAGTAGCTCATCGAAAAACGCTCTGCGGTGGGTCTGAAGGCCTCTTCTATCTTTTCCCTCGGGATGCGGAAGCTCTTTATGTCCCACTCGACCCTTGCGAAGAATATCCCCTTCTGGGGGTCTATGTGCTGGTCGAAGTGGATTATGTTCCCGTTGTTGTCAGCTATGAAGCTCGCTATCTCCTTAACTATGCCTTTCCGATCGGGGCAGGATATAAGGAGGACGGCGGTGCTCATTCCTGGTTTTTCTCTAATCTCTTAGCTTTTAGCCTCTGTTTTCTCAGTCTCTCGCTCTTCAATCTTTCTTTCAGGGTCTTGGGTCTGGGCCCCTTCTTCTGCCCATCTTCTGTTCCCGCATATACCGCCTGGCTGAGAAGCTCTTCGTGTCTTCTCTCTTCCTCCTCCCTTTCCCTCTCTATCTCCTCCTGGGACTTTATCTGAACCTGGAGAAGGGCGGAGATGGTGTGCTTCTTGATGTTGTGGAGGAGCTCCTCAAAGAGCTCGAAGGCCTCCCTCTTGTATTCTACCAGGGGATCCCTCGCCGCGTAACCTCTGAGGTATATGCCTTCCCTGAGCCTGTCGAGGACGTGGAGATGCTCCCTCCAGAGGGTGTCCAAGATGTTCAGGAGTATAACCCTCTCAAGCTCCCTCATCGCCTCTGAGCTTCCTATCTCCTTCTCCTTCTCATCGTAGATCTCCTTGAGCTTCTCAAAGAGGGCCTCTACCAGCTCCTCCTTGTCCCTGACCTGCGGTATTTCTATATCTCTGCCAGTCCACTCCTTGAGGAAGTTCTTGAGAGGCTCTATCTCCCAGAGCTCTGGATCTTCCTCGGGGAGGAGCCTGCCCACCTCGGTCTCCAAGACGTCCCTTATGAACTCGTGGATCTCCTCTTTGAGGTTCTCTCCCTCGAGTATATCCCTTCTGAGGGAGTAGATCACCTCCCTCTGTGTGTTCATCACGTTGTCGTACTCGAAGAGTCTCTTCCTTATCTGGAAGTTCTGGGCCTCGACCCTCTTCTGGGCGTTCTGGAGGGCCTTGGTTACCATCCTGCTCTCTATGGGCTCTCCCTCGGGGATCTTTAGCATCTCCATGAGCTTTCCAACCCTCTCTCCCCCAAAGAGCCTGAGAAGGTCATCCTCGAGGGAGAGGATGAACCTGGACTCCCCGGGATCTCCCTGTCTTCCAGCTCTCCCCCTCAGCTGGTTGTCTATCCTCCTCGACTCGTGCCTCTCGGTCCCTATAACTAAAAGCCCTCCCAACTGGCGGACCTTCTCCTTCTCCTCCTCCGTTATCCTGTAGGCCTCTTCGAAGGCCCTCTTCCACTCCTCCTCGGTGGCCTCTTCGGGGTTCTTGCCCCAGGACTGGATTATCTCCTTTGCCATGTATTCGGGGTTACCTCCCAGCAGTATGTCCGTTCCTCTACCAGCCATGTTGGTGGCTATGGTGACCGCCCCTACCCTTCCAGCCTGGGCGATGATGTAGGCCTCCTTCTCGTGGTGCTTGGCGTTCAGAACGTTGTGGGGGATGCCTTTCTTTAGAACCTCCTTTATCCTCTTTTCGAGTTCTTCATCGGAGACTCCGTATCTTTTCTTTAGCTCCTCTATCCTCTCCTTTACCTCCTCTTTTTCCAGTATGCGCTTGAGTAATCTCTTGTTCTTCAAAAGGGAGGAGAGCTGTTCGTTGTCCTCGATCGAGACCGTTCCCACGAGGACGGGCCGCCCGAAGAGGTGGTTTATCAGGACCTCCTCTGCAACCTTTTCCCACTTCTCCTTCTTCGTTTTGTAAACGAGGTCTGGGAGGTCCTTCCTTATCATGGGCTTGTGGGTTGGTATCACCACAACATCGAGGCCGTATATCTCCCTGAACTCTAAGGCTTCCGTCTCCGCGGTTCCCGTCATGCCAGCCAGCTTTCTGTAGAGCTTGAAGTAGTTCTGGAAGGTTATCGAAGCTAAGGTCTGGTTCTCCTCCTTTACCTTTACACCTTCCTTGACTTCGATAGCCTGGTGGAGGCCGTCTGACCACCTCCTCCCTGGGAGGACCCTTCCGGTGAACTCGTCCACTATGAGGACCTCTCCGTCCCTGACTATGTAGTGGACGTCCTTTTTGAAGAGATGATGGGCCCTGATCGACTGGACTATGGCGTGGAGGAGGTCTATGTGCTTTATGTCGTATAGGTTGTCTATTCCGAGCATCCTCTCTATCTTGGCTATTCCCTCCTCGGTCAGCGTTATGTTCCTGTTCTTCTCGTCCACGGTGAAGTCCTTATCTCTTTCTAGCTTCCTTACAACCCTGTCGGCCACCTTGTAAATTTCTATATCCACCTGGGCTGGGCCGGAGATTATGAGTGGGGTTCTCGCTTCGTCTATCAGGATCGAGTCCACCTCGTCCACTATGGCGTAGTTGTGGCCCTTGACCTGGACTATGTCCTCCTTGGAGAAGGCCATGTTGTCCCTCAGATAATCGAAGCCGAACTCATTGTTTGTCCCGTAGGTTATGTTGGCGCTGTAAGCTTCTTTCCTCTGGACATCTTTGAGGATCGTAAAGTAAGCTTTCTTGGCATCTATATTCACCTTCTCCGAAGGCAGGATCTCCTCGAAGTAGCCTTTGGGCCAGACCCTTAGATCCTTCTCTATCGCCTCCTCAAAGGCCTTCTCGTCTGCCCACTCGACCCTGTAGGACATCCCATCCGAGTTTATGACTCCCACCTCGAGGCCTAAAAACTTGTATATGGGGCCCATCCACTGGGCGTCCCTCCTGGCCAGGTAGTCGTTCACCGTTACCACGTGGACTCCCTCGTCCGTCATCCCGTTCACCGCAGCAGAGAGCGTAGCAACCAGCGTCTTTCCCTCCCCCGTCTTCATCTCAGCGATCTTCCCCTGGTGGAGGACGAATCCCCCTATCAGCTGGACGTCGAAGTGCCTCAGACCCAGGGTCCTTTTGGCCGCTTCCCTCACGAGGGCGAAGGCCTCCACAACTTCATCCGTTATCTCACCCTTTATAACCCTCTCTTTGAGATCCTCGTCCAGTCTTATCCTGTCGTAGATCTCCTGGGCCCTCTTCACGAGCTCCCTGTTGGGAAGCTCGTCGAGCTCCCTCTCGAGTTCGTTCACCCTTTTTACAAAGGGTCTTAGCCTCTTTATCTCCCTCTCGTTCTTCGTTCCGAGGATCCTTTTTAATAGCCAGCCTACCATTTCA
>JALWEK010000057.1:0-3386 GCA_027014185.1 Aquificaceae bacterium | reverse complement strand
TTCAAGCTCCAAGTTCTTTAATTTAAATAGTTTAAAATAAAACCGCAAGGTAGCGTGGTGAAGACCGAAGAACGAACCCGCCTTATAGAGCTTCTAAGGAAGCTGATATACGAACTTACGGGAAACTATTACCCGGATGAGAGGATGAAGATCCTGGAGTACAAACTCGAGAGGCTACTCAAGGAGACAGGGGTCAGGGTGAGCTCTCCCGAGGAGGTGGTTTCCTACTTTATGCGAACTCCCGAGAGGAAGAAGCAGCTCATAAACCTCATGACCGTTCCCGAGACCAGGTTCTTCAGGGAGAGGGAACAGCTGGAAGTCCTCTTTGGCATAGTTCTGAAAGGTAAGAGCTTCCTGGATATGGGAAGCGTTGGGTGTTCAACCGGACAGGAGCCTTACACATTAGCCATGATGATGGCGAGCAGAAGCATTCCGGGAAGGATCGTTGGGATGGATATAAACGAGGAGGTTTTAAAAAAAGCGAGGAAGGGTATATACAGCTTATCTGAGCTAAAAGATATACCTGAGGAGTACAGGAAGTTCGTCCATGTTGAGGACAGTTTCTTCGAGATAAAACGGGATATAAGGAGGATGGTTGAGTTCAGGCAAGTGAACCTGATAGAACCGGAGAGCTTTGAGCCTTTGAAGGATAGGTTCGACGTGGTTCTATGTAGGAACGTTCTGATTTACTTCGATAACAGGTCCAAGGAGATCGCACTTTCCAACCTGAGAAATTCCCTGCGCTGGGGTGGGGTCCTCGTCCTCTCCTCCACCGAGATACTCGGTAAGGAGTTTTACCACCTCTTCGAGCCCTTCAAAGAGGGGAGGTTCTTCTTCTATAGGAGGAGAGAGGCATGATAAAGGTTCTTGTCGTCGATGATTCGCCCTTTATAAGGCTTGCTCTGAAGAAGCTCCTTTCCTCCGAACAGGATATAGAGGTCGTTGGGGAGGCTTCCAACGGTAAAGAGGCTATCGAGCTTGTAAGGACATTGAAGCCCGACGTTATAACCCTCGACATAAACATGCCAATCATGGACGGCCTAACGGCCCTTGGGGAGATAAAGAAAGTGTGCCCAGGCTGCAAGGTTATCATGATAAGCGCCCTGACGAGGGAGGGAGCGGAGGAAACTATGGAGGCTCTCAGAAGAGGGGCCTTCGACTTCATAACCAAGCCAACGGACTATCAGGAGCTGTTTAACTTTAAGGATGAGATAATTGAGAAGATAAAAGCCGCCCACAAGACCAAGCTGAGATCCCTCGAGACAGTCCCCACGAAACCGGCCCGTCCGGAGACTGGGGCGGAGTTCACCCTTCCACCCGCCATAGCCATAGGCATATCCACAGGAGGGCCGCAGACCCTGAGCGTCGTGCTTCCCAAGATACCTGCGAACTTTCCCTCCCCTATACTGATTGCAATACACATGCCAGACACCTTTACCGAAACCTTCGCCAGGCATCTGGATTCCATATGTCAGCTTAAGGTGAAGGAAGCGGAAGAGGGCGAGGTGATAAGGGGAGGTCACGTCTATATATCCAGGGGAAGGATACACATGGTTATAAAGGGAACACCTGCGCGTGCTTTTGTAAACTACGTGAAGGACGACAGCTACATATACAAACCCTCCGCCGATCTGCTGCTCTCCTCAACTGCACAGGTTTACAGGAGAAACACCGTGGGCGTGGTCATGACAGGGATGGGTAACGACGGATCAAAAGGTATAGTTGAGGTCAAGAGGGCTGGAGGTATAACTGTGGCGGAGGATCCCAAGAGCGCTATACTCTGGGCTATGCCTGAGAATGCGATAAAGACGGGCTGTGTTGATTACGTTGTCAGGAAGGAAGAGCTTCCCGACCTGCTGGTAAGGCTTGTGGAAAAGGTCAGGTCTTACAGGTAGCCGGCCTCTACACCTATGCAGGCCTCGTAAACGAAGCTAATCCTGTCCTTGTACTTTTCTATTACCTCGTAGTTTTCAGCTCCCGGCTGAAGCCAGACGACCTTAGCCCCTATCTCTATCGCCTCCTGGACAATAGGTTCAACGTGGGCTGGGTTCCTGTAAACGTTTACTATATCCACAGGCTCCGGTATATCCTTCAGAGATGGGAGGACCTCTATACCGAATATCTTCTCACCGGCGTACTTTGGATTGACCAGATAGATCTTATGCTTTCCCTTCTTTACCACCTTCTCTGTGGTGTAGTAGGACGGCCTTTCCGGATTAGGTGATATACCTACCACCGCAACGACCTTGGCGCTCTTAAGGGCTTCGAGGGCATCGTCTCTGTGCTGAACCTCCATGCTAACCTCCTAGTGTAAGAGTGTACTAAGATTTTAACAGGATCTGGTGCAGTCTCGGTATAAGGATCCTCAGGTTCCTCAAGCCTTCATTTGGATCTCTCCTGATTATCTGGTAGTTGTCTGCCAGCAAGTAGTAAAGGTTCATAACCTCTGGGTTCGTATGCTGGGTGGATATGAGGCGCTCGACGAGCTTTCTCAGCTTGTAATTGACCTCGAGGAGTTCGCTTTCTTCTATGGTCTCCGCACAGAGCAAGTTCTCCACCAGTGAGAGGAACTCATCTTCCATAGCTTTACCCCCTCTCCTTTAACCTCTCCTCCAAGATCCGCAGCTTCTCTTCGCATTTACCGAGCCTGTAGCTCAGCTCCATAACCATGTCGGCTATGTTCTTAACGTTCGTCAAAAAGTCCTCAACGTTGTTCATGACCTCCCTCTCGTTCCTCTTCGTGCTGTAAAGGATCTCTATAGCCTCCTTTATTATCTGGGTTTCCTTCTTCCCCAGACCCTTCTTAAGCTCCTCGAGCATACGTATTGTTCTGTCGTCAAAAGCGTAGGTCTTCTTTTTCAACTTACCTCCCCCGAAAATCATACATATATCTTCAAGGCGTTGCAATACATAAATTTTACTGAAATTTACCTGTTTTTTATGTAAGTGGTGGGCGGTGGCGGACTCGAACCGCCGACCTCCATCGTGTGAGGATGGCGAGCTATGTTTCAGATTGCCCCTCTTTTCATGGACTTATGAAAGCAGAAAATCAGGAGGTTAAAGATAGGTTAAAAATTTGTACCTGATTTTTTTAAAAGAGGGTCTATCTTCCTGAGCTCCTTCCTTATGTGCTCAGGTGAGAGGTGGGCATACCTCTTAGTCATCCTCGGGGAGCTGTGCCTCATAAGCTCCTGAACCGTGTAGAAGTCCACACCCCTCATCACAAGGTAGGAGGCGAATGTGTGGCGGAGGTCGTGAAACCTGAAATCTTCTATACCCGCCTTCTTGCAGGCACTCTTAAAAACCCTCTTGTAGCCCTGCCCTTCAACGCTGTAAGGTTTCCCCATCCTGTTGGTGAAAACGTATCCGTAGTCTATCCCCTTCTC
>JALWEK010000056.1:1886-4511 GCA_027014185.1 Aquificaceae bacterium | reverse complement strand
CTGAAGGCTATTGACTGATAAAATATGGTCAAAATCCTAAGGAGGTAAAGGGAATGGAATTTAAGCACGTTTTCGTATGCGTAAACCAGAGGCCTCCCGGACATCCCCAGGGATCCTGTGCGGAGAAAGGTTCGAGGGAGGTTTACCAGGCGTTTATGGAGAAGCTTCAGCAGGATCCTGAGCTCTTCATGTCCGTGGCCGTAACACCTACGGGATGCTTGGGCCCCTGCATGATGGGACCGACCATCGTCGTTTACCCTGAGGGTATATGGTACGGGAACGTTAAGGTCGAGGACGTGGACGAAATAGTAAATCAACACCTCAAAGGCGGTCAGCCTGTGGATAGGCTCGTTATATCGAAGGGGAAGCCACCGGGCATGTTCTAAGCCTGTCCCGGCACCCCCGCCTCTTCGAACTCTATCTCAAGTCTCTCGTGAGGTATTATCGTGGTTATAGCGTGTTTATATACTAAGGTCTGCTGACGACCATCCTCCAAAAGTATGGTAAACATATCGAAAGATCTTATCTTCCCTTGAAGCCTCACACCGTTTACCAAATAGATAGAAACCTTAACCCTCCTTTTCCTCGCCGTGTTTAAAAAGCTCTCCTGTAGTTTGTAAGGCATCTGTTTACCTCCTTATTATCATATTTTCTGTAATATCATACAGCTTTTGGGCCAGGTCTTCATAGAGTTCTGAGTTTTCAAGCTCCTCAACGAGGTTCCTCGGGAACACACTCTCTCCAAAGTAAGCCCCCGTGAGGGCTCCCACTATGAAACCCACCGCGTCCGTATCACCGCCGAAGTCCCCGTACGAGTTCACCGCCCACCAGAAACCCTCGATGGGAGATCCGATGTTAGAAAGGAATATAAACAGAGCTAAGGGCAGGGCTTCGAAAACGTAGCTCCCGTTACCTATGTTCCTTATAGCCATATCCAGGTCAGCTTGTTCGTAGAGAAGATCCTGAACGAGGTCTATGACCCTCTCGAACTTCCTCTCCCCCACGAACCTCTTGAGGGTGTTAAGGAACCTTATCCTCTCGTTAAAATCGATGAGATCGAACTCCTCGAGTACTAGGTACGATACGGAGGCCCCAAGAACGGCAGAGCCGTCGGCTATAGCCTGACCCCTGTGTGTCAGGAGGGAAACAAGTTTAGATCCCTCCGCAGCCAGATCGGGGTTGTAGTAGTGGTAAAGGCCCACCACAACGCTCCTGAGTATTCCCTCCACCGAGTTGGAGATCAGTCCGTGGGAAGCCGGGTTTATCCCTCTCGAGAGGAGATCTATTGCCCTCAGAAGTGTGGGATCTGGATACCTGTGGCCCGTCTCGTCCTCGTACCACAGGATAAGCCTGTTAAGAAAATCCCTAACATCTATGCCCTTCTTGGAGATAACACTCTCCAGAAGTATCCTCATTATAGTGGTCTCGTCGGAGGTTTCCTCGGGCAGTTGACCGTAGGCGGGGCTGGAAGGGTGTGGGGGGACAAAGCCCTCTATCCTTCCTCCGTAGAACTCATAGACCTCTTCCTGGACAACGTCCTCCACGTTCTTACCGAGCGCATCCCCGAGGGCTGCCCCCACTATCGCTCCCTTGAACTTCTCCCTTAGAATTTGCATAGATTAATTTTATTCCCCAGCCATGGTTTGGGCTATCCTTGTGCCTCTTCTCGTTCTGACTCTTGCCTTTCCCAAGGAGAAGATCTTTTACCTTATGGGAACCTACGTGGTAGTGGATCTGCCGAAGGAAGAGGACGCCTACCGGGCTTACAGGATAATGAAATCCCTCGAGGAGAAGCTCTCCGACTACATACCTGATTCGGAAATATCCCTGATAAACAGAAGGGCCGGAGTAAAGCCAGTTGAGGCTTCCCCCGAGACCCTGGAGGTTCTGAAAAAAGCGATAGAGATATCTGAAAGAACATACGGCTACTTCGATGTGAGTGTAGGAGCGATAACGATAAAACATAAGAGGGAGGGACGTATAAGTTTGGAGGAAGCCAAGGAGCTCGTAAACTACAGGAACATAGTTATAGACGGATCGGGGGTCTTCCTTAAGAAGAGGAACATGGCGCTGGACCTCGGAGGCATAGGGAAAGGGTTCGCGGTAGAGAAGACCTACGAGATCCTGAAAGTACCGAGGGGTTTTATAGGAGCGGCGGGGGATATGAAGGTGTGGGGAGAGAAGAGGACTCTGGCGATAAAGGACCCCCTCTCAGGAGGTAGTCTCGTCCAGATGGTAAATTCAAAGGATCTCTGCCTATCCACATCGGGCAACTATCTCCGACAGCACATAGAGCAGGAAGATGAGGAGCTTATCCAGATAACTGTCGTGCACACAGACTGCACCTACGCCGACGCTTATGCAACAGCCCTCTTCTCTATGCCGAAAGAGCTGAGGAGAAGGTTCGAGGAGGAGAACCCGGAGGTGGGAGTGCTCGAGCTGTTCAGTGACGGAAGCGTCTATATTAACAAGGGCTTTAGGAATTTCTTTGAGGTGATCCTTTTTAGAAAAGGAAAGTAAATCTCAAAATCATCCGTATTCCCTCGATCCGCATACCCGTCCACACTGATACACGTCATAGAAATAGAAACTGAGATCTGATTTCATTTTCTCCAAACTTAAAGG
>JALWEK010000056.1:0-1876 GCA_027014185.1 Aquificaceae bacterium | reverse complement strand
GAGGTAGAGAGAGATGAAGAAGCTGGTAGGCGCATCCCTGCTGCTTTCATCGGCCATCTTCGCCCAGCCTTCCGACGAGGTAAAACAGTTGAGAGAGGAGGTCGAGGTAATCAAAGAGGAGCTGAGGAAGCTCAAGCTGGAGATATCTATGCCCCAGATAACCACGTACCAAAGCTACAGCGGTCTCGGACCTGCGGCTTCTAAAGCCTTGATAAACCCCAAGGGAGTATCCATAGGTGGGTACGGTGAGGTGTGGTTTACCAACATTCCCCAGACGGGTGTGAACTTCGAGGTTGATCTCTACAGGTTTATCATCTACCTAGGTTACGCCTTTACAGAAAAGCTCAAGTTCAACTCGGAGATAGAGATAGAACACGCGAAGGTAGAGGGTGGCGAGGAAGGTGGAGAGGTCGCGATAGAGTTCGCCTTCCTCGATTACAGGGTGAACAAGTATCTGGGACTCAGAGGTGGTATGGTCCTCGTTCCCCTGGGAATAACAAACGAGTACCACGAGCCTCCCACGTACCTGAGCGTTCGCCAGCCCTATCTGGAAAAGAAGCTCTTCCCCTTTACTTGGAGGGAGAACGGTGTAGGCCTTTACGGGGAAACGGACCTTCTTGAATACAGGGCTTACGTTATAAACGGCATGAAGGTAAAAGACAGTTACGATTCCGACGAGCCTCTCGACAGCGTGACCCAGGACGGCTCGGAGGCCATAGGAGACAGCCCTGCCTTTACTGGAAGGCTCGACTTCAAACTGCCCAAGAACTTAAAGGTGGGTGCGGGAGCCTTCATATCCCCCGTATTCGATTCTAACGGCAACAAGCTGGGGACGGTGTCAATATTCTCCCCACATCTGTGGTGGCAGTACGCGGGCTTCGATGTTAGGTTCGTTGGAGCTTACGTGGATGTGAGCAACGCCGATAAGATAACCCAGGCTGTTCAGACTTCCACGAGCGATCCAACTTACATATTCCCTGAGAAGATGAAGGGCTTTTACCTGCAGGTTGCCTACGATGTTCTAAGGTTCTTCGATACGGATCACGAGCTGTTCGTTTTCGGCAAGGTGGAGGACGTTCAGAGGTACGCCGAGGTTCCCTCAGGGTATTCGAAGCCGGACGGTGGTAATCTCAGCGTCCTAAACTTCGGCGTATCTTACAGACCTCATCCTCTTGTGGCTCTGAAGGCTGACTACGCTAGGGAAAACTACAGCGGCACAAGACAAGACAGAGACGTTTACAGCGCAGCTATAACCTGGATGTTCTAAGGCTCCCAGCATGGCTGCCGCCGGGAGGGAGGGGAAGGAGGTACAGCTATGCCGAAGGACGGATGGCTTTTAGATGAGTTTATAAAGGAGCGTCTGGAGATAATCCTCAACATGAGGAGAAATGTGAAGCTCAAAGACTTCAAGCTTATGTTTACGATACCCGTAGAGGACGATAGAATACTTCAGCTCGCTAAAGAGTGCGGCTTCAGGGTCTCCAATACCCACAACTGCATCGTTATCGAGCTTGGTGGTAAGGGTAGATAGATGGATACCCTACCCCTGTACAGGAAAGAACCTATACTCGACCTCTTCTGGAAGGTGTGGGGCTACGAGATCCTGACCGAAAGACATGTCATACTCGGAAACAGGGAGTTCATCTTCGCCAATCCAGCTCTTGATAACGCCTTAGGTTCCGAACTCCCAGGAGGAGAGATACTTTACCTGCTCCGGTGTAAGCTCGTCTATCTCTATGCCCATAGCCGCCAGCTTCAATCTCGCTACCTCCCTGTCTATCTCGTCGGGAACCTTGTAAACTTCCCTTTCAAGCTCCGAGGAGTGGTTTTTTATGTATTCCGCTGAGAGTGCCTGGTTTGCAAAGGACATGTCCAT
>JALWEK010000055.1 GCA_027014185.1 Aquificaceae bacterium | reverse complement strand
CCTCGATGGACATCTTCTTAGGCTTCTCCCCGAAGGAGTCACCCACGACTCCGGGAGCAGCAACCAATGCCACCGCTCCCACTCCCGCGACCTTGAAAAGGTCCCTTCTTGTGATCATCCTTAACACCTCCTTAAACTGGATTTCTTACAAGCTTTGATAAGCAAGCTAAGGAAATCTTCCCTCTCCCTACTTCCGAATATCTTTAGGATTATTTTATCCCTGGCGGGATCGTAAACGACGAAGTAGGGAGTTCCAAACACACCGAACTTCCTGTCAAGCTCCTTCTCCTCACCTGCATCTATGCTAACCACCACGAACCTCTCCCTTATGAAGCTGTCCACCTCCGGATCGCCTAGGACGAACTCCTCCATCTGGAGACAGTACGGACAGTGCTCACCGTAGAAGTATATGAGAACGTCCTTGCCCTGGGCTTTGGCTATCTCTACACCCTTTTTAAAGTCCGTCACCCACCCCAGGTTCTGAGCATAAGAAAATATAGATATTCCAATAATTAGAAGCGTTAAAAGCCTTAACATTGCAGTAAATAATTTAGAGGAAAGGTTTTCAGGAAATGCTTAATTATTGCTTATGCACAGATAATAAACTCTAATTTAAAACCTTTTGCATATAAGAATTTTCTAATATCAGGGGAAAAGGGGATCTTTAGGAAGGGAAAGGTCCTCATCGAAACCGCAGATGAGGTTCATGTTCTGAACCGCCTGACCCGAGGCTCCCTTCCCCAGGTTGTCTATCACCGAGATAACGACAGCCTTAGATGTCCTCGGATCGTAGGCAGGGTATATCATGCATAGGTTCGTCCCGAGAACCCACTTCGTCATGGGTGGCCTGTCCACTACCCTGACGAAAGACTCCCCAGAGTAGGCCTCCATATAGAGCTCCCTCAAGTTTATACCCTCCGCATCCACATAGACGGTGGAGAGCATACCCCTCGATGCCGGTACAACCACGGGCGTGAACCTGACCCTGACATCAATACCCAGTGCCCTCCTTATGGCCTCCTCCATCTCCGGAGTATGTCTGTGCTTTTCCACCGAGTAAGCGAAGAAGTTCTCCTCCATCTCCGGGTAGTGGAAGTGCTGTCTCGTTTTCCTGCCCGCACCGGAGACCCCAGAAAGGGCGTGGACGACCACGCTATCAACCCTAACCTCCTTCAGTAAGGGATACAGGGCGAGGAGCGTTGCTGTAGGGTAGCATCCTGGGTTCGCTACGAGATCGGCTTCCCTGATATCCTCCCTGAACAGCTCTGGAAGCCCATAGACGGCCCTCTTTAGCAGCTCCGGATAGGAGTGCTCGAAACCGTAGAACTCAGTGTAGGCTTCGGCCTCTCTTATCCTGTAAGCTCCCGACAGGTCTATGACCTTCTTTCCCTGGGAAAGGAGCTTCGGAACTAGCTCCATGGAAGCCTCGTGGGGCAGACATAGGAAGGCGAGATCGAAATCCTCCGAAGGCTCAGGCAGGAGAACCTTCTTTCCAATATCTGTCCCGGTGAACGAGGGCAGGACCTCCTCGAGCCTGCTCCCCGCGGTAGATCCCGAGATCAGCTCAGAGATCCGGACCTTAGGATGGGACGAGAGGATACGCAGGAGCTCGGCTCCAGTGTAGCCGGTGGCACCGAATATGGATACCTTTAACGTTTGCTCCACCTGTACTTTGCCCTTGCACCCATCTGAGCGTACTTCTTCCTCTCCTTCTCCCTCGCGTCCCTGGTGAGGAGCTTAGCCTTCTTAAGGGAAGGCCTGAAGTCCGGGTTGTGGGAGAGAAGAGCCTTCGCCACCCCGTACATTATCGCCTCCGCCTGGCCGGATATACCTCCTCCTCTGACGGTGGCGTATATACCGAACTTCCCTTCCGTTCCCGTAACCTTGAAGGGGAGCATTATCTTCTGGAAGAGGGTCTCCCTCTGGACGTAGTCCCTGAGTTCGTACTCCTTGCCGGTCTCATCGACCCTGACGACGAACTTATCGGGGTTGTCCTTGAGTATCCAGACCCTGGCTATCGCCTCCTTCCTTCTTCCCGTTCCGTAATGGGAGTTCTCGGGGGTTATCTTGAAGTCCTTGAGCTTCATGCTTTAACCTCCAAAGGCTCCGGCTTTTGGGCCGTGTGGGGATGCTCGGGGCCTCTGTAAACTTTGAGCTTCTTAAGCATCCTGTGACCAAGCCTGTTCTTCGGCAGCATCCTCTTAACGGCGAGCCTTATCACCTCTTCGGGCTTGTTCTCGAGCATCCACCCGAGGGTTCTCTCCTTAAGGCCCCCTGGGTAGTTGGAGTGCCTGTAGTACTTCTTCTGCTTCAGCTTCTTACCGGTAACCCTGATCTTATCGGCATTCACCACTATTACGAAGTCCCCGCAGTCCACGTCGGGCTGGTAGTAAGGCTTGTGCTTGCCTCTAAGTATCTTAGCTATCTCACTCGCAAGCCTGCCCAGGACCTTTCCCTCTGCATCAACCACGTACCACTTCCTTTCCACCTCTTGGGGCTTAACCCTGTAAGTTTTCATCTTCCACGCTCCTTTCGGGAAGGGAGTATTCTACTACTTTTTTCCTAAGTATTCAAGGGGGTTAAGAACGGCCCCGTCCTTGGTCCTCACCTCGAAGTGGAGGGCGCATCTACCCGAGCCAGGTTTCAGTCCAACCTTAGCTATAACCTCACCCTTCGAGACCCTGTCCCCCCTCTCTACAAGGTTCTGCATGTTGTAAGCGTATATGGATAGATAACCAGGGTGCTCGACTATAACCATATTCCCGTAAGGGGTCAGGTCGTCCCCGCTGTATATCACCCTGCCGCTCTCCACGGCCCTTATCTTGTCCCCGCAGGAGGCGTATATGTCGAGCCCCCTCGAGACCTTCGTGAACCTTCCTTCCACGGGTAGGAAGGAGAGACTTATCTTAGGTTTGTCGAGGTACCTCCTCTCGAAGGCCCTCTTGGGAACGGGTATCTTCAGAAGCTGGCCTCTCCTCACTATGTTCGACCTCAGCCCGTTCACCCTCTTTATCTCCTTCCAGTTTACCCCGAACTTCTTGGCTATCTTTATAAGGCTGTCTCCCCTGCGGACCCTGTACTTGACATAGACCACATCCCCCCTTCTGTAACTCCTGCGGGCTTTTTTCCTCGACACACTTTTTCTGGGTATCTTTAACTTCTGTCCGACCCTTATGATGTTCGACCTGAGCCCGTTGTACCTCTTTATCTCTCTCCAGCTAACGCCGAACTTCTTACCTATCTTCTTGAGGCTGTCCCCCGGGCGGACCCGGTAAACTATGTAATCATTTTTGTAGCGCTTCTTCCTTACCTTCTTTACACGCTTCTTCTTGTAGGGGATGCAAACCTTCTGTCCAACTCTCAGGTACTTTGACTTCTTCAGTCTGGGGTTCGCCCTGAGTATGTCCTTTATATACAGGTTGTACCTGTCCGCTATCTTCCAGAGGCTGTCGCCGGGTCTAACCTTGTGGTAGAGTCTGCACTTGCCCGAGAAGGCCTCCCCCACAAAGAGGCTAATACTTAATAGAAAAACCAAAAAGAGGCTCATCCTCTTCTTCCTCCTTTATTATCTCCAGCCTCTCCACCCTTGATAATCTCGGCCCTTTCCAGAGTTCTTTTACAAAGTGGCACAGGACCTCCTCGTCTCCCTCAGCTAACACCTCGACCCTCCCGTCGGGGAGGTTCCTAACCCAACCCGATATACCTAGGCTCTCGGCCACCCTCTGAGTGTAGGCCCTGAAACCAACGCCCTGAACTAGACCGGAGACGAAGATCCTGAAACGCATAGCCTTTATAATATTACCAAAGGGAGGAACACTTAATGAACGGAAAGGTCCAGTTTTTGCTCAACCCCCTCAAGAACGACAAGGTATGGGCCGTAATGACACCGGACGGCGAACTGATGTACGACCTTATGTCGGTCAAGAGGGCCGAATTCTGCATGGCGGAGAACGAACAGTACTGGCTCAATCCCTTCGGAGGATCTTTCGAGTGGGAGACCAAGGTCTCTAAGCCTTACGAGGCCGAGTTCATCTTCTTCAAAAAGGAAGCCCAGCAGTACATGTGTGTCTTCGATCTGAACGTGGCCGACCTCCAGTATATAGACTACGCTCCGGCGAGCGGCGAGCTCATCTTCGACGATGTGGAACTCTCTAAGAAGTTGAACACGAAGGATCTTAACGAGTTTAAAAGGTTCATGAGCGAGCTCTGGGAGTACGTGAAGGAGACGGCCTGATGCTGAGCAAAGAGCTACTGGAGATCCTCGCCTGTCCCGTTTGCAAGGGAGATCTGGTTTACGAGGAGGACAAGGGGAGGTTAGTTTGCAACGGTTGCAGGGTTTATTACGAGATCAAAGAGGGGATACCTGTTCTGCTTCCCGACTCTGGAAAACCTCTCGAAGAAGGTAGTTCCTGAGCTCCTCTTCGTTTCCGGTGGAGAAGTCCGCGGGCAGATCCATCTCCACAACCTTATTGAAGTGGACGAACTTCATGGGCTTTCCGTACATCTTCCTGTAGTAAGAAACCATCTCGAGATCCGCCCTGTTGTCTCCCACGTATATCCCCTCTTCGGCCCCCAAGGTCTCCATGCAGAGATGGAGCGGGAACGGATGGGGCTTCCTTAGGTTCTTGTCCACCACATCGTCCTCGTCCACCGTGCAGTTAAAGAACTCACCGATCCCGAACCTGTCCAGAACGAACTCAAGATCCCCTTTAGGTCTTCCTGTAACTATACCGAGGATCACCCCAGCGTCCTTCAGGCTCTTGAAAAACTCCCTAGAGAGGATCTGCTTTTCCCTGTACTTGAGCCTCTCGTAGATCTCCGTGAACACCCTGACCAACTCATCGTAGTCTGCCTCTCCACCGAAGTCCTTTATCACCTCGTAGGTGGCGTCCCAGTCGTTGTTTATGCCTCTAGAGAACTTTATCCTCTTTATATCCTCAAGAGGCACTTCTCTTTTGAGGTAAAACTCGGCCGTCTCCTTTATGGCCAGATGGTAGCTCTCACGGACGTCCACTATGACGCCGTCCACATCGAAGATAACCGCTCTCATACCCTCTCTGGAACTATCTCCTGTGTCTTGGTGAGCACGAACTTGACGAAGTTACTCGACAGGAAGGTTATGTTTGAGTTCTTCGGATAGATTATGTTGAACCTTCGCTTAACTTTGAAGCCCTTAATATTGACAGGAATTACGTTCCCGCTCTCTATCTCCCTAAGGATCAGGCCCTTCGAGAGGAAGGAGGCTCCGTACCCTCCCTTGACTATGTTCATTATGGTTCTGCTGTTGTTCGCCTCTATCTTTATGTTCAACCTCTCAAAGACTATGCCGAGCTTTTCCAAGGCTTCCCTAACTATCTTCCTAGTTCCGGAGTTCATCTCCCTCATCACGAGGTCTATGTCGTAGAGCTCTTCTGGTTCTATCTCCTCCTTCTGGGCCACCGGGCTCCCGGGGTAGGTGAAGAACACTATCTCGTCCTCGAGCCAGGGAACGCTCACGAACTTGTTGGAGGGCTCTCTCTCTATTATTCCCAGGTTCAGTACTCCCGATAGAAGTCCCTCCTCCACGTCGTGCGAGTTTCCCGTAAAGATCTTCACCGTTGCGCTGGGAAACTCTTTGTGGAACTCGGCTATCAGCGTAGGTATTATGTACTCGCTCAGCGTGGCACTAACCCCCAGAAAGAGCGTATCCTTAAGATCCTTCTTTATCTTGGCTATCTCCTCCATCAGGCCCTCGTAGCTTCCGAGGAGGATCTTCGCTATCTCGTATATACGCTTTCCCTCTTCGGTGAGGCACATCTTCCCTCCCTGTCTCTGGAAAAGTTTGGCGCCGATGGTCTTTTCGAGAGCCTTTATCTGCTGGGTTACCGCCGGCTGGGTTATGTATAGGATCTCCGAGGCTTTGGAGAAGCTCCCCAAGTCTGCAACAGTAACGAAAGTCTTGAGCTTAGATATATCGATCATATCAAACTTTAATTATAGTATAAGCCCTACTTATTGCAAGTATAAAGGACATAAATAATCTAAGGCAGACCTAAGAGCTTGTGCATCTGGGGTAGAACACGAACGCTGAAGCCCTTTGAGGCTAGTTCCCTCTGTATAGAGAGGGCCTTCCTGAAGAATATCTCCTTGTTTCCCTCAGGTTGCAGAACGACCTTTTCTTCCCTCACGAAGGGCTCGAATTCCTTCCTGAGAAGGACCTCGGTGCTCAAATCGTCGTCCACCACAAACTTAAGCTCCCGGGCGAACTCCAGTATCCTGGGATGTGTGAAGAAGTTAACCACTCCCTTGGGAGAGCAGGTTATGTGGATCGATCCTGCCACCCTCTCCATACCCGGTATCCACAGGGTTCCGTTCGTTTCTATCTGGACCGAAAAGCCCTCCTCGAGCAGGGATTCAACTAGGGCTGGTAAACCTTTGTGGGTAAAGGGCTCCCCTCCAGTTATAACTACATGCTTGAAAGGGGACCTCTTTACCTTGCTCAGGACATCTTCCACCCGGGTAGAACCCTCCTTGAACTCCAAGGCCTCGGGCTGATCGCACCAGGGGCATCTCAGGTTACATCCCTGGAGACGGACGAAGATAGAGGGCGTCCCGGCTAGGAGGCCTTCTCCCTGTACGGTCTCGTATATCTCGTTTACGCTCAGAGCTCTCTCTGCTCTAACTTTATCTCGTAGCATTCTATAACGTCCCCGACCTTGACGTCGTTAAAGTCCTTGAGCTTCACTCCACATTCGTATCCTCTTGCCACCTCTTGAACGTCCTCCTTGAACCTTCTCAGGCTCTCTATCTGACCGTCGTAAACCACGACGCCGTCCCTTATAAGCCTGGCTTTAGCACCCCTGACTAACTTGCCATCGAGAACGTAGCATCCCGCTACTGTGCCGAACTTCTTCACCTTGAAGGTGGCCCTGACCTCAGCTGAACCGAGGACCTCCTCCCTCTCCACAGGCTCCAGGAGACCCTGGAGGGCCTTCTTAACGTCGTCTATGACCTGATAGATTATCCCGTACATCCGGGCATCAACCTTCTCCTTCTCTATAAGCTCCCTCGCCTTGGGATCGGGTCTCGTGTTGAAGCCGATGATGATAGCCCCGGAAGCCTTCGCGAGCATAACGTCGTTCTCTGTTATACCTCCGACCGCACCGTGGATTATCCTGACCGAAACCTCGTCGGTGGAAAGCTCCTCAAGGGATTTTTTGAGAGCCTCCAGAGAACCCATCGTGTCCGCCTTGACTATAACCCTGAGCTCCTTTATCTCCCCAGACTCTATCTTCTTGTATATGTCCTCGAGCCTCACGCTCTGGGCAAGCTTCTCCTCCTTCTCCCTCTTCTCCCTCATCTTCTCAGCGAGCTCCCTCGCTTTCTTCTCATTCTCAACGACAACAAGGGTGTCTCCCGCCTCCGGGAGCTCCTCGAATCCCAGCACCTCCACCGGGGTAGAAGGGCCTGCCTCCCTGACCTGCCTTCCCTTGTCGTCGAACATAGCCCTCACCCTTCCGTGGGTGATACCGGCAACGAATATGTCTCCCACGCGCAGCGTCCCTTCCTGCACTATCACTGTGGCCGTTGGCCCCTTCTTCCTGTCCAGCTTGGTTTCTATGATCACGCCCTTGGCCCTCTTGTTGGGATTGGCCTTTAGCTCAAGTATGTCCGCAAGCAAGGTTATCATCTCGAGGAGCTGATCGACGTTCTGGCCTGTCTTGGCGGAGACGTCCACGAACACCGTATCCCCTCCCCAGTCCTCGGGTATAAGGCCGTGCTCTGAGAGCTCCCTTCTGACCTTCATCGGATCCGCGCCGGGTTTGTCTATCTTGTTAACGGCCACGATTATGGGAACGTCGAAGGCCTTGGCGTGGTTTATGGCTTCTACGGTCTGGGGCATAACCCCATCGTCCGCCGCGACGACGAGGACAGCTATGTCGGTGATCTGGGCACCCCTCGCCCTCAGGGTCGTGAAGGCTTCGTGCCCGGGGGTGTCGAGGAAGGTTATCACCCTGCCGTCGGGGAGCTTCACCTGAGATGCACCTATGTGCTGGGTTATTCCACCCTTTTCCCTCTCGGCCACGTTCGTCTTCCTTATCGTATCCAGCAGTGTCGTCTTACCATGATCAACGTGCCCCATAACGACAACTATCGGGGGCCTCGGCTTGAGATCCTCGGGCCTGTCTGGTATCTCCTCTATGAGTACCTCTTCCTCCTCTTCCTTCTTAGCCTCGGCCAGGAAACCGAAGCTCTCGGCTATCTCGACCGCGACGTCGGTTGGAACCGCCTGGTTTATGGTGGCCAGTATTCCCTTCTTGAGCAAGGCCTCCATGACCTTGTTGGCCGGAACCCCGAGCATATCGGCCAGCTCCCTGACCGTTATCCCCTCGTGTATCTCGACGATCTTTATCTCGTCCTCCTTCTTCTCCTTCTGCTTCTGTTTCTTCTCCTCTTTCTTCTTCTCCCGTTCCATCTGTTGCTGGAGCTTCTTGAGTATCTGCTCCTCCTCTTTAGAGAGCTTCTCCTTCTTCTTTTCCTCAGCTACAGGTTGGGGCTTCTTCTCCTCCTTCTTCTCATCAACCGGTTTGGGAGCTTCTTTAGGCTTTTCCTCTAACTTTGGGGGCTTCTTAAACTCCCTGACGGGTCTCCTTTCAGGCCTTGGCTTCCTCTCGGGTTTGGGAGGTTTAAGCTCCTCCCTGGGTTTCTCCTTTATCTCCTTTCCAAGGGCCTCGGCCACAACCTCCTCTATCGGCTTCTCCTCTACCTTTATCTCCTCTTCTTCTTCCTGAACTTCTTCCTTTTCCTCCCTTTCCTTTACGGCAACGGCAGCTTCCTTCTCCTCTTTCTTCGGTTCTCCGAACTCCTGGTATATCATCTCCAGATGGAAGTCCTCGAGTGTATGGAAGTTAGACCAGTTCTTCCCGTCGTCCCGTGGGGCCCACTCCTCGAGAAACTCGATAAGCTCCTTGGGTTTCAGTCCAAGCTCCTTTGCAACGTCGAGAACACGCTTCTTATCCAATACTTCAAACCTCCTAAAAGATATATTATAGGCTTGGGACCTCCCGATGCCACAGCCCTCGTATAATATCAGAGTTATGGTGGAAGAGCTCGCCAAGAGGCTCGAAGGGGAGTTGGTTCAGACCCATACCTCGTGGGTGATCTTACTGAAAGATGTGGTTTACAAGATCAAGAAGCCTGTAAACTTCGGTTTCCTCGATTACTCAACGCTAGACAAGAGGAAGGAGAACTGCGATAAGGAGGTTCTCCTAAACAGGAGACTCTGCCCCTGGGTTTACATCGGTGTGGTTCCCATAAGCGAGATCGACGGCAAGTGGGTTATAGAGGACTCGAGCAATGTGGTCGAGTACGCGGTGAAGATGAGGAGGATCCCCGAGGAAAGGATACTTTCCAACAGATTGGATGAGGTCTCCGAGGAAGACATCAGAAAGGTGGCTGACAGGGTCGCACAGTTCCACATCTCGGCTGACAGGGTGGACGAGTTCGGCAAGCCTGAGGTCATGAAATTCAACACCGATGAGAACTTCCAGCAGACGGAAGAGTTCGTTGGTGTGACCCTATCCAGGGAAGACTACGAGTTTATAAAGGAGAGAACGAACAGGTTCTACGAGGTCCACGAGAAGCTCTTTTACAAGAGGATGGAGGAGGGAAGGATAAGGGACGGGCACGGCGACATAAGGCTCGAGCACGTCGCCTTTCTGGATGAGGGTGTGTGCATCTTCGACTGCATAGAGTTCAACGACAGGTTCAGGTACGGGGACGTCCTCAACGACATGTGCTTCCTCTCCATGGAGCTCGACTTCTTCGGTAGAGAAGATCTATCAAAGATCTACGAGGATGAGTACCTGAGGATAACGGAAGATCCAGAGTTCGATATATTCCTTCCCTTCTTCAAGTGTTACAGGGCCTACGTTAGGGGAAAGGTCACGAGCTTTCTGCTGAAGGACCCTCACGTGCCCGAGGATGAGAAAGAAAGGGCCAGGGAGAAGGCGAGCAGGCTTTTTAAGCTCGCCAGAAGGTACGCAGAAAGTATTAAGCTCACATGAGCTGCTGCTGCTTCTTGAGGGCCTTGAGTATCCTCTTCCTTCTAGCCCTCTCGCGCTTCTTCTTGCGCTCGCTCGGCTTCTCGTAGTACTCCCTTCTCTTGACCTCGGTGAGTATCTGCTCCTGATCCACGAGCCTCTTGAACCTCTTGAGGACCTTCTCGAGAGGCTCTCCTTCGTGAACTATAACTACGGCCAACTACATC
The DNA here is from genome assembly GCA_027014185.1 of Aquificaceae bacterium. GTDB lineage: Bacteria > Aquificota > Aquificia > Aquificales > Aquificaceae > Hydrogenivirga. Next base: position 4,025 of record JALWEK010000055.1, on the reverse strand, counting down.
ACCTCCTTTAACTGGGTTAAAAATTTTAACATATTCCTCAGATATGACAATAGCTCTGCTGACGGACTTCGGCACGCAGGACGGCTTCGTGGGTGCCATGAAGGGGGTTATACTCTCCATAAACCCCGGCGTTCAGATAATCGACATATCCCACGAGGTTCAGCCCTTCAACATCCTGGAAGGTGCCCTGCTCCTCAAGGCCCACTACAGATACTTCCCCGCAGGAACCGTATTCGTCGGCGTGGTCGATCCCGGGGTGGGCTCCGAGAGAAATCCCATCGCCCTCAGGTGCGGAGACTACTTTTTCGTTGGGCCGGACAACGGGATATTCGATCTCGTGATCAGAGAGCTTGAAGAACCGCCTTCGGCGGTGGTTCTGGAAAACAAACAGCTCCAGCTCCCGAGGGTGAACGACACCTTCCACGGGAGGGATATATTCGCTCCTGCGGCCGCTTACATAAGCAGAGGGGTACCCCTGGAGGCGTTCGGGAGAGAAGCCGAGTACGTACGCAGGCTCGACTTCCCAGAGGCGGTGAAGGAGGGCAGGAGGATAAGAGGGGAGATCATATACTTCGACAGGTTCGGGAACGGGATAACCAACATACCCTGCGGCAGATACTCTCACGGAGAGATAAGGGGAGAGAGGATCAAGGTAGTTCCATTCTTCCAGGCGGGAGAGGAGGGAAGGCTCAACCTTGTCTGCGGGAGCTTCGGCTTCATGGAGGTCTTCGTCCCCATGGGGAACGCCGAGGAGGAGTTCAAGCTGGAGCTCGGGGAGGAGGTCGTAGTTTGGGAGGGCTGAAGCTGTACCTTCACATGGTAGTTGCTTCTTCGATAGTGTTCCTGATGCACATAATCACCCCCGTGGTCCTTCTGAACACTGTGGGCAGGGTCTTTGGAGGAGACGTTCTGTTTCAGCTCATGCCAGTTCTATCAATCCTGACAGGCTACGGAGCTTCCCGCTTTTACCTAAAGGCCTTTAGTGTAGATAGTCCGGGACGCAGAGCCATTATGGCCACTATAACGGGAACCGTTCTCTTCTGGGGCTCCTGCCTCGCGTTCGTGTGTTCGCTCGCGAACCTTCCAACAGGCTGGTAGAACTATCAGCGGATCTCCCTCACCTCCACGCTGTCTATCTGCATCAGGGCATCCGGATCCTCATTGGAGTTCTTGAAGACGAATACACCTAAGCGGTAGTTTGCCCTAAGCTGGGGTATCTCACCCACCTTATACCATCTGCCCGTCTTCACCTCTGTTTTCCCTTCGCCGACCTCCTCCACCCTGAACCAGGCTATGAACTTCCTCTTTATCCTCTGGAGCTTAAGCGTTATAACGAGCTTCTCGGATTTAGTTATTTTCTTAAAATCTACAGGCGTTCCCCACTTACCCTTTTCTTTCTTCCTGAACCTAACTCCCTTCCAGTCTCCCCAGGTTCCCCAGTCGCCGGACACGAAGAGGATAATCTGGTTGTTATCGTCCTTGTAAAGTACTATCCCCGCACCGAGGTAGGGATCCGCCGGGGCAACGTGAGTGACCCTCATGTTTACCTCGTACTGCTTCGGAAGTTTCTCCTTTAGGAGGAGTAGATTAACAGGGCCCGTAAAATCCCCCTTCTTGAAGGTCTCGGTAACTATCTGAAGATACCCATCCTCCACTATCATGTTGTCAGGGTTCGGGTTTACAACCTCCCAGTCCTTCCTCAGGGAGTCTCCGTCAAAGTCGTCCGAGAATATCACCCTGCCTATCTCTTCTCTCTTTATGTTCTTCAAACTCTGGGCGAGCTGCTTCGCATCCTTGGCCGCGTAGTAACTTCCCCCTCCAGCCTCGGATATCTTGATAAGCTCGCCCTCCTCCTTCCCTCCAACTCCGAACCCTACAACGTGCACCTTTATGTCCGAGATGCTCTTCCTCAAACCTTCCGCTATCTTAACTGGGTCTCCTCCGCAGGTCTCAATACCATCAGTTACCAGGACGAGGGCCTTCCTGCCGCTCTCTTTCCTAAGGATCTCTCCCGCCTTGCGCAACGAGCCTGCTATCGGCGTGGCCCCCTTATCAGCTTTCAGAGTGGAGAGCTTCTTGGCTATATCATCCCTGTTGTCCGTGCCGGGTGGAACGAGGAGCTCTATGGCCGAACAGTCCTTCTCTCCATAGTGTCCGTAAGCCATAAGACCAACGCGGAGATCTGCAGGAAGTTCCCTCTGAACATCGATAAGGACATCTTTGGCAACCTCCAGCTTGGTCTTCCCGTCGATCTTCCCCTTCATGCTACCCGACACGTCGAGAACGAAGAGGAGGCTGCTGCCAAAGGAAATACCTGCCACCAGGAGCGTCCAGAGGAACAGTCCCCTCATGACTCCTCCCTTTTAACTGGACCAGGGCCCAGTGCGAGGGTATTTATATCCCGCCTGTATAAAGTATCCAGCTCCCCCGCAGGCGGCTCTCTGGATACGGATAAAACTTAAGTTTCCATGAACTCCGATGCAATTTACAATATTCCCCTATGAGGTGGAGCAGATACTTTCTGTACACTCTGAAGGAAGATCCAGCGGAGGCAGAGGCCCCTTCCCATAGACTCCTTCTAAAGGCAGGCTTCATAAAGCAGGTTTCGGCGGGCATATACGAGATACTCCCGGCTGGATGGAGGGTAATAAGGAAGATAGAGAGCATCGTAAGGAAGGAGATGGACCGCTCTGGAGCTCAGGAGTTGCTTCTTACGGTTCTAAACCCAGCGGAGCTCTGGAAGGAAACGGGAAGATGGGAGAGCTACGGGAACGAACTCTTCAGGCTCAAAGACAGGAACGGGAGGGAGTACTGCCTGGGACCCACCCACGAGGAGGAGATAACGGACCTCGTGAGGAAAGTAATTCATTCATACAGACAGCTTCCCGTTATCCTGTACCAGATACAGGTTAAGTTCAGGGACGAGAAGAGGCCGAGGTTCGGACTGATAAGAGGTAGAGAGTTCATAATGAAGGACGCCTACTCCTTCGATCCGGACGAGTTCTCGGCGATGATGTCCTACGAGAACATGAAGTTCGCCTACGACAGGATATTTAAAAAGCTCAGGCTCGATGTGATAATGGCCCAGGCTAGCGTTGGTCAGATAGGAGGCAAGCAGTCCCACGAGTTCATAGCCTTCACAGACTACGGTGAGGCGAAGGTTGGATACTGTGAGAGCTGTGGGTACGCCGCGAATGCGGAGATAATCCCCCTCCAGAAGCCCCAGCCCCAGGGGGAAGAGGAAGGATCCCTGGAGAAGGTTCATACGCCGAACGTTAGAACCATAGAAGAGCTCGCCAGCTTCCTGAAGGTTTCCCCTTCAAAGATACTCAAGGCTGTCCTCTACATAGTAAACGGCAAAGAGCCGGTCCTCGTTCTGATAAGGGGCGATAGGGAGATAGACGAGAACAAGCTGGAGATGGTTTTGGGGACCGAAGACTTCAGGCTGGCTGGAGACGATGAGGTAAAGGAGCTTCTCGGGACCGAGAAGGGGTTTATAGGGATCTTCAACCTTCCCGAAGGGATTAAGGTCCTCTGGGACAACTCGGTCTATGGGGTAAAGAACATGGTGGTAGCCCTCAACGAGCCCGACTACCACTACGTGAACGCAAACCCCGGGAGAGATTTCGAGTACGGGGAGTTCGTGGACGTAGCGGAAGTAGTCGAAGGAGATCCCTGTCCCCAGTGTGGTTCTCCCCTAAAGGTTAAGAGAGGGCTCGAGCTGGGACACATATTCCTGCTCGGGACGAGGTACTCGGAGCCCATGAAGGCCTACTTTACCGACCCTGAGGGGAACGAGAAGCCCATAATCATGGGCTGTTACGGAATAGGCATATCGAGGATCATGGCCGCGATAGTCGAGCAGTATCACGACGATAATGGTATAAAGTGGCCTACACCCGTGGCGCCCTTCGAGCTGGAGATAATGTGCCTGAACATGTCCGACGATGAGCTCGTAAAGACTGCCGAGAAGCTGTACATGGAGGCGGAGGAGAGGGGAATCGAGGCGAGATACGACGACAGGG
>JALWEK010000054.1 GCA_027014185.1 Aquificaceae bacterium | reverse complement strand
CCACGAGGACCTTCAGCTTCTTACCGATAAGCTCCTCGTTCTTTCTCCTGGTCACTTCCCTCTGGATTTTCATCAGCCGATCTCTTCTTTCCTCCTTTACCTCCTGCGGCACAGGATCTCCAAGATTGAAGGCGTGCGTGTCCTCTTCGTGGGAGTACGTAAATACTCCGAGCCAGTGGAAGTGGCCCTCTTCAATGAATTCCTCGAGTACATTAAAATCGTCCTCACGTTCAGTCGGATACCCCACTATAAGGGTAGTTCTCAGGACGGCTTCGGGAATCTTTTTTCTTATCCTTTCGATAAGATTCCTTACGAACCTCTCGTCGTATCCCCTCCTCATGCTCTTGAGTACCGGGGTAGAGATATGCTGGATCGGTATGTCGAAGTATGGAACCACCTTTTCCGAATCACGTATAAAGTCTATAAGCTCGTTGTTTACCTCGGTTGGGTAGAGGTAAAGTAGCCTGATCCACTCTACGCTTTCTACTTTCTCCATTTCCTTGAGGAGATCTACCAGCTTGAACTCGCCGTACAGGTCCTTTCCGTAGAAGGTGGTGTCCTGCGAGACCACGTTTATTTCCTTAACACCTCGCGAAGCGAGATCCTTCACCTCCGAAACTATCTCCTCTATGGGCCTTGACCTGTGTCTTCCTCTTATCCTCGGTATGGCACAGAAGGAGCACAGCCTGTTACAGCCCTCGGCTATCTTCAGGTAAGCGTAAGCCCTGGGAGTGGTGAGCAGTCTGAAGGAGCCGTTGTATCTGGGTTCCAAACCCAGGTGCTTCAATATCTCGTCCCAGCTCTGGGTTCCGAAGAAACCTTCTACCTCAGGGAGCCCCTTCTCAAGCTCCTTCCTGTACCTCTCCACGAGGCACCCCATAACGAGCACCCTCTTACCTGAGTCCGCTACCTCCAGGATGGTTTCTATCGATTCACGCTTCGCGTCCTCTATAAAACCGCAGGTATTGACTATGATGCAGTCTGCGGAGTCTATGTCCGGTGTAAGCTCTACTCCTGCGGACCTGAGCCTTGCAAGTAGAATTTCCGAATCAACCAGGTTCTTGGAACACCCGAGACTTATAACACCTATCTTCATTAGGTTAAATATATCCCATGAACAGGTGGAGGGAGTGCGGTCTTACTAACGGCAAACCGGCGGACCACTCTACTCTTGATGAGGCGCGGGATGCCGTAGATGCGATGGGTGAGATACTTAGGTTCTGTAAAAGCGATTCATATTGAAAAAGAAGAGATCTTTGAGAGACTCAAGGAGATGACCCGCGAGCTTAAGAGCAAACTTCCCTACGTTAAGGAGGTCAGGCTCTTTGGATCCTTAGTAAGGGGAGAGGAGCATGACCCGAGCGACGTAGATTTGCTCGTTATCATGGAAGATATCGGTAAGGATAACTTCTGGGATGTTTACGGGGAGGTAAAGGAATCTTAGCTGAAAGCGGTGAACTTCTCCGCACTTACGGACGGAGCTTTCGTTAGGGTAGAGCCCTCTGACGGAAGCCCTCCCACCGAGAAAACCTGCATGAGGATTACCACTTCAGCAGGGGATAGCTAACTTTTTTTCTCGTTCTCTTGAAAGGGTACAGAGAAAAACAAAAGCTACACTGTGAAAGAGCGTCCGCAGACAGAAAAGTTTTTTCTCGATCCCCCTTATGAGCTCTGGATGGAACTTAGGATGAGAGCGGTTCGAGAGGGGAGACCTCTTAAAGACGTTATGCTGGATATCCTCAAAGAAAGGGCCTGAATTTCCTCTACTGCTCATATATTTTCTCTTGCCACATTTTAGGATATGAATAGTGGTCACGTTCTACTACCCTGAATTGGTTCTACGCAGGCAAGAACTTATACATGTTTACTACTTACCAGTCCTGTCTTCTATAACATCGGCAATCTTTTGTAGTAACAGTACAAGGAACCCCATTGTCAGTTGAACTTTAGGATCTTTCATGGATTTCAGCAGCTGCCATATACCTACGCGAGGCTTAGAGGTTCTGGCTTCAATTAAAGCTTCGTGATTGGCCTTTGCTAAGGCCTTTAGGTTTCCGATTTCCAGAAGACCTATCATCTCATCTGCAAGTTTGTCGAGTTTCTTCGCATAATTTTTAACATATTCTTCCCTCTTCTGAGGATCTTTTGCTGTTATAGCTTCTCTCAGGTTGTCACTTGTATACGCATAGTAGTGAAGAACTTCGGACAAGAAAGCTATTATGTCCAGATTATTTAACAAGTTTACCAGGTGGTTTATATTTTCTTTCTTAGAAAAATAGCTTTCTACTATATCGTCTTCCGGTTCTCTCAAGAAGACATACATTAATTAACCTCCTTATTAGTTCTTCTTATTCTTTTGCTATATGCTGTCCGAATTTTTTAAGAAATAAAAATATGAAGGCCAGTGCTCTTTGTATATCTTCATCGGTAAGGGCCCTCATTATACCCGTAATGCTGGTTCTGTACTTGTGCTCCTTTGACTCTTGATATGAAGAGGCGAGTATCTCTATAAGAGCTGCAATCTCCTTGCTACTAAGTGCAGATAGAAGTAGTGTAATAAGCTCTCCTATGTCCTTCCCGTCTTTACCTAATTTTTCTCTCAGCCTTATAACTTCGTGGTTTAGAGATTCAAATATGACGGGCCCGCGCTTTACAAAATCATCCAGAGCGGAAAGTAAAAATAGAGCAGTCTCCATGGATTCTCCCAGATTTGAAATGTCTTTCACAGATGTATCTTCTGAAAGGAAAGTGCCTCCGTTTTGCATAGCACACCTCCCTGTTTGATTCGGCTTTCAATATAAGAAGCGACTATAACCTTTTCTATAAGAAATGATTATGGAGCTCATAACAAAAATGAATTGTTGTTCATTCACTCTAGACTTAACTAAATGTCTAAAAGCTCAGGAGGTGAGTCATGGCAACAGTCCTATGGCTTCATGGAGGGGCTTGTAACGGTAATACTATGTCTTTTTTGAATGCTGAATATCCGTCTGTCTGCGATCTTGTTACGGACTTTGGAATAGAGATACTCTGGCATCCTTCCGCGGGATTAGAGATGGGAGATCAGCTTAAGGCTTTGCTGAAGGACATACTGGATGGAAAGATCCCCCTTGACATTTTCGTTTTCGAAGGAACAGTCGTTCAGGGACCCAATGGAACGGGAAGGTACAACATGTTTGCAGATAGACCGATGAAAGACTGGGTATGGGATCTGGCACACACTGCCAAGTATGTCGTCGCTGTGGGCAACTGTGCATGCCAGGGAAATATTCCTGCAGTTCCGCCTAACCCCACTGAATCAACGGGCCTTCAATTTCATAAGACTCAAAAAGGAGGCTTTCTGGGGGCCGACTTCATTTCAAAGGGAGGGCTTCCTGTCATTAACATTCCCGGTTGCCCGGCCCATTATGACTGGATCACTCAGGTTCTTGTGGCACTTGCAGTTGGCAGAGCTGGGGATTTAAAACTTGATGAGTTCAACAGACCCCTGACGTTCTTTAAAACATTCTCGCAGACAGGCTGTACAAGAGTACAGTTCCACGAATGGAAGATAGCTTCGGAAGAGTTCGGCCAGGGTACGAGAAAAGGTTGTCTTTTCTACGAGCTGGGTTGTCGGGGCCCCATGACACATGCGCCTTGCAACAGGATACTTTGGAACGGAGTCAGCTCTAAGCAGAGGTCCGGACATCCATGCATAGGTTGCACAGAATTTCAGTTTCCTTGGTTTGACCTTGCCCCCGGAACAATATTCAAGACACAGAAAGTTGCAGGGGTTATTCCTAAAGAGACAGTCTATGAAGCTGACAAATTCACTTATATGATACACGCTGCTGCGGCACGTATAGCCGCGCCCAAGTGGGCTGAAGAGGATATGTTCGTTGTGTAAATCAATCAGGAGGTGGTGCCATGAGTAGAAAGCAGATTGTAATAGATCCACTTGCCAGGCTTGAGGGAGACGTTAGGGCTGAGGTTTATGTAGAAGACGGTGTTGTTGTGGATACAAACGTAGAAGCTGTCATGTTCAGAGGGTTTGAGATAATTCTCAGGGGCAAAGATCCTCTCGCTGGACTTATAGTTACTCCAAGAGTATGCGGTATATGCGGTGGAAGCCATCTTTACAAAGCGGCTCAGGCAGTTGATACAGCATGGAGAACTGAAGTTCCCAGAAATGCTTGGTGGATCAGAAACATAGCACAGGCAACCGAAACCTTGCAATCTGTCCCCCGCTGGTTTTACGCAATATTTGCTATCGACCTGACCAACAAAAACTACGCAAAAAGCACACTCTATGACGAAGTCGTCAAGAGGTGGTCTCCGTTTGTCGGAACTTCATACAAAATAGGGCTTGAGACATCGGCTGTGCCTGTAAAGATCTACGCTATGTTCGGTGGACAGTGGCCTCACTCAAGTTTTATGGTCCCCGGAGGCGTTATGTGTGCTCCTCAGCTCGATCACATCACACGTGCTCATGCACTGCTTGAGAGGTACAGGACGGAATGGCTTGAAAAAGTATGGCTGGGCTGTTCAGTTGATAGATGGCTTGAGAACAAAACTTGGGATGATGTATTGAATTGGCTGGAAGAAAACGATAATCACAGGAACTCAGATTGCGGACTGTTTATAAGGTTCTGTCTTGAGAATGGCCTTGACAAATACGGCGCAGGGGTCAACAACTACATAGCCTGTGGTACCTATATAGACCCTGAGTTTTATCCTGTATCGACAATAGATGATAGAAACAGAGCGCTTATATCTCCGTCAGGAGTAGTTTACAACGGGCAGTATCATGTTTTTGACCAGATGAACATCAGAGAAGATATAACCCATTCGTACTTTGAAGGATCCTCACTACTCCACCCTTGGGATGGTGAAACCGTTCCGCTAGACCCTGCTGAAGCGAAAAAACAGGGTAAATACTCGTGGGCAAAGTCCCCCAGGTATCTTGTAGATGGAAAACCTGTACCTTTGGAGGCTGGACCTCTGGCAAGACAAGTCGTGGCCGGATACGAAGAGGCTAAAGATGTTTGTGAGGCTGCAGGTAGGGTTGATCACGCGATAGATCCTCTGTTCAGAAACATAGTTGAAAAGATAGGCCCCAGCGTTATGGTCAGGGTACTGGCAAGGATGCACGAGGCTGTTAAGTATTACAAGTGGGTTAAGGATTGGCTTGGCAAGGTTGACTTTAACGAAGACATCTTCTATAAGAAGCCGGAAGAACTACCAGAAGGCAAAGGCTACGGTGGTACGGAGGCTGCAAGGGGAGCTCTCCAGGACTGGATAGTTATAGAAAACGGAAAGATAAAGAACTATCAGATAGTGACGCCTACAGCGTGGAACATAGGACCAAAGGATAGCAAGGGACAGATGGGTCCGATAGAAAAAGCCATAGTTGGGGCTCCTATAAAGAACCCCAAAGATCCCATAGAAGTAGCTCATGTGGCCCGTAGCTTCGATTCGTGTCTGGTTTGTACCGTCCATGTTTACGACAGGAAACGCAAAAAGGAGCTAGCTCGCTACAAGCTGGGCTCTTTCAAATGAGCAGGCTTGTTATTGTAGGGTGTGGCAATCCAGTTAGAAGCGACGACGGTGTGGGCCCGCGCCTGATTCGCTACCTTTGGGAGCGTGGGCTCCCTCCTCATGTTAAATTGGTCGATGGAGGGACATCGGGGATAGACGTAATATTCCACATGGAAGGGGCCGAGCAGGTAATTTTTGTGGATGCCTGCTCTACAGGCAGTGAACCTGGTACGGTATTCCAGGTGCCGCAGAGCGATATAGAGGAGCTCCCATCGAACGAGGAAGCAAATCTGCATTCTATCAAATGGTATCATGCTATAGCTTTAGCGAAACATCTGTTGAATGGGAAATACCCTAAGAACGTAGATATATACCTCATAGAAGGGAAGAACTTTAGCATAGGTGAGGACCTGTCTCCTGAAGTTGAAGCTGCTATGAAAGATCTTGCGGAGTATATAGTGAAGAGGTACTGTATAGAGATGAGGAATGTGTTTGAGGTGATTCTAAACGAAGATGGTTATCTAATCATACCGGGTCAAGTTGCTGAGAGGTACTTCAATAGCAGTATAAGCGTGATAGTTGTTCCACAGGGTATGCAGTTTACCATCATTCCCATGGCGAACGATACCCAAGGAGGGCTTCTGCTGAAAAGGATAAATAAGGAAGGTGATAGGGCCGTACTCTTGTGGGAATTGCTGCCGCCGGGTGTACCGGCCGGCCCTAAGAAGGCAGTATGGGAGGAGGACAAGGGCGGTCTGGTAGTGTCCCTTGTTTGATTTCACTCAGGAGGTAAATGCTATGTTTAAGCATAAGGCACTTTTGGCAGAAACTTTCGTAGAAGAAAATAACGGAGAATGGATTGTTTTTATTGAGGTTATATTCCAAGATGAGGTGGTCCGGCACGAGGTGGGAAGATACTTTACAAAAGAAAGGGCCCAGATAGCAGCTAACTATATAAAAAGATGTGCAAACAGAGATATACCTTATCCTAACGATGGATTGGGAGGGTGTTGTTAATGGGCTGGAGACAAATATTTCCACAGCCTGTGGGGTTACTCCCTTATCCTTTTAACTTTGTAATTCTTCCTTATGTTGATGGCTGGGCAGATTTTATAGATAATGTGCTCTTGCTAAAACTCGAAGAATTACCGCAGGATTGGCTCTTCTTAAAACATTTGAAGGAAGGTAATATAGAGGAGGCCGCTTTAAGCGTATCTTCGAGCCGGGATGATGAGCTGAGGGAGTATAATATAGCCCTGCTAACCGGAGAATACAGGAACGTTGAAGATGACATATTAAATACTTTACTGAGAGCCGCTCTATCCAGTGAATGTGAAGTAGTATCTACAGGCAGGGAGGATATAGATGCCCTCTTACTTTACAGAAAGGCTGAACTCCTGGAGGGGGAAGGGAATGTAGAAGATGCACTGAGTTTGTTGGATAGAGCCATAGTAAGCGTTAAAGACATATCTCCACTCTTTGAACAGGTAATTGTATTTAAAAAGGCGAAAATTATTATAGATAACAAAGGAGCAAACTACGCTCTTGTCGCCTTACTCGAAGATCTATATGAGAAGCTGGAAGACACGGGAGCAGATTTTCTCAGAGCAGATGTAGCTTTCACAGCTGGAAACGCATACTCTGCACTCGGGAATCTGCAGCAAGCTGTCAAATATTACGGTAATGCGTTAACCTTCTTTACTATAGAAAGAAACCCTTTTATGTACGGCCTCGTTAATAACAACATGGGCCTCGCCTATGTATCTTTACCGGCAAGCAGTTTGGAAGACCAGATGAGACTTGCTTACGGCATTCAGTGTTTTAAGAATGCTCTGAAAGTTTTTACGAAGGAAAAGTATCCCAACGAATGGGCAAGTGTTACCATGAACTATGCAAATGCCTTGCAGTATCTTCCTACAGCCAACCCTATCAAAAATCTACGTAGAGCTACGGAACTGTACGGTGAGGTTTTAGAATTCAGAAAGAGTGCTGGAGATGAAGTAGGATATGCACGTGTTCTTGCCAATATGGGCAACGCTCTTGCTCATCTCGGTGAGCTTGAAGAGGCAGAAAAGCATCTGATGTATGCACTTTCTATATTCAGCAAATACGGTATGAAGGAAGAGGTTGAAGGTGTGAGGCAAATTCTCGATGAGATCCAGGCTGTGAAAGGAGGTACGCATGGATGAGAGCGCTTCTATAGAAGACCTGGGGAAGAAGATAGACGAGCTTATGGAAAAGATTAAGGATTTTGAGGACGAGAAGAGAGACATTGTTGGAGAACTTATAGAGAGCATAGAAGAATTTACAAAGGCAGGTTTGGTTAAGATCGTTAGGACCCTGAAGAAGGATCCTCACGGAAAGGAACTCTTACTTGAGATGGTCCGTGAGCCCGAAGTCTATGCTCTGTTTTTAAAGCACAAGATAATAAAGGAGGACGATAGGGTAAGGGCAATAAAGGCATTGGAGCTTATAAAGCCTTATATAAGATCTCATGGAGGAGACGTTGAATTTGTGGATATACGCGAAGACACCCTTTACGTTAAATTGAAGGGTGCTTGTTTGGGTTGTTCCCAGGTTTCTTTTACCTTACAGCAAACCATTCTTGAAGCTGTTCAGGCATATGTACCACGCATTAAAAAAGTTGAGCTTTATAAAGACTCTCCTGTAGAAGCTTTCGTGGATTTGAACTCTGAATCGGATGATTATGTAAAAGCTTTTAAGCTTGAAGACTTACAGGAAGGAAAGATATACAGATTTTCGGAAGGTAATATAGATGCAGTAGTTGTAATATGGAACGGGAATGTGTACGCTTATAGAAATTCATGTGCTCATCAGGGAGCACCGCTTCATGACGGGTACATAACTGAGGAAGGGAATATAGTATGTCCGTTTCATGGTTTTCAATACAGTGTTCTTTCTGGCGAATGCATCACAGTACCCTATATACAGCTGGAACCCATATACGTTAAAGTGAAAGAGGGTTATGTATGGCTAAAGCCATAGTAAATGCTGAGCCTGTGATGTACATAGGCTCAGCGTCTCCCGGGAATTTGATGCTTCCGGATGCTCAAGCGTCTCCAAGAACACTGTACGGGCCAAGAGGTGTCTTTTATAAAGAACCTTACCTTGTGGTGGCGGATACGGGCAACCACAGGGTGCTTATATGGAAGTATCAGGATTTTGAAGGCTTTGTACAAAGAGATTCTGATATAGTTCTTGGGCAACCGGATTTTTATTCGGATTCACCCAACGCAGGTGGAGACCCCGAGCGTGGTATGTTTATGCCGACCGGGATTTTTATATCAGAAGACAACAAGCTCTTTGTGGCTGACGCATGGAACCACCGGGTTCTTATATGGGACAAAGTTCCGGAGGAAAGTTTTTCTAAACCTGACCACGTTGTCGGCCAGCCGGACCTGAGGACAGTGGAACAGGGTGCTCTGTTCTGGTGCTTTGGAGTGTATTACGATGGTAACTTGTATGTGTGTGATACGGGACACGGGCGCGTACTTAAATGGCGAGGGATACCTGATAGGATGGAAGAGCCGGATAGTGTATATGAGGGGTTTGGATGGCCCCATGCATTTTGTAAATGTGGAGATTACTTCTTCGTAGCTGATGCCGGTACGGGCGTAAGTAAGGTCTTTGCATTTTATAAATATCCTGGTTCTGTGGGGCAAGAAACGTTCTATATAGGGGAAGGAGAAGGATGTGGTCAGACCTGTCTGAACCTACCTTATGGGGTCTCTTCCTATGGAGACCTTCTCTGTGTAGCCGACACATCTAACAACAGGGTTCTGTTATTCAAGAAGCCGTGGAGAAATAGAAGACCTATATGCGTACTTGGTCAGAGGAGCTTTGCAGAGTGCGGTGAGAACAGGTGGGAGCAGGTATCCGATGACACCCTGTGTTGGCCGTACGCCGTACACCTCTCCAACGGATTGGTTTTCATAGCTGATACCGGAAATAATAGAGTAACCGTGTGGCGTATAAAAGCGGACTGAGTTAATTTAGACTTCATAGGGAGGTCCAACCATGTGCAGGGACTGCGGATGCTCTATAACCGATCACGGGCACGAACACTATCATCCCCATCAGAACCCAGAACTTAGCAACAGAAGGACCGTTGAGGTCCTCACAAAAATTCTGGACGCCAACGACAGACAGGCGGAATCCAACAGAGAACACTTCGAAGAGCACGGGATCCTCGCTGTAAACCTGATGAGCTCCCCGGGAGCCGGGAAGACGACCCTTCTGGAAAAGACCATAGAGCTCCTGGGAGAAGAGCTTAAGGTAGGGGTAATAGAGGGAGACCTGGAGACGAGCAGGGACGCCGAGAGGATAAAGGCAAAGGGCGCCCCGGCTTACCAGATAACGACCGGGCAGGCCTGCCATCTAGACGCCTTCATGGTTCACGAAGGCATACACAATCTTCCCCTGGATGAACTCGACCTTGTCTTTATAGAGAACGTTGGTAACCTCGTGTGTCCTGCAAGCTACGACGTGGGGGCCCACGTGAACGTGGTTCTACTCTCGACGACGGAGGGGGACGACAAGCCCGAGAAGTATCCGGTCATGTTCAGGAGCGCAGAGCTTATGCTGATAACCAAGATAGACCTCTTACCTTACATGGACTTCGATGTGGAGAGGGCCGTTAAATCGGCGAGGAAGGTAAACCCCAGGCTGGACGTAATAAAGGTATCCTCAAAGACAGGCGAAGGCCTCGATGAGTGGGTAGAATTTATAAAGTCCAAGAGGAAGCTCAGGGTAGGGTAAAGGTGGCAAGTAAGAGCCTGAAAGAGAAGTTAAAGGAGGAGAAGAAGCTCCAGATAATAAGGACGGCCTGCAGGCTCTTTGCCCAGAACGGGTACTACAACACAACCATGCCCGACATAGCGAGAGAGCTCAATATGAGCGTTGGGAACCTGTACAACTACTTCGAGTCCAAGGAGGAGCTTGCAAAGGAGGTTATGCTGACCGTAAGCAAATGGGTTGCCGAGAAGCTGAGGGCAATAAACGAGGAGGATATACCCACAAAGGAGAAGATAAGGAAGCTGGTGAAGAGCTTCTTCGAGATATCTCTGAAGGAGCCGGAGCTTATAGACTACTTCCTGAGGGTTTTCCTGGCTAACAGGGAAGTTTTCAAGGAGGGATGTGAAGGTTTCGCCTGTGTGGGGGAGGTAGTTACGGAGGTCATGATCCTGCTTTCCAAAGGGGTTGAGGAAGGAGAGCTCAGGAACCAGGACTTCTTTCCTGCCTTCGTGACGGTCATGGGCCCTATGGGGGGTATAGTTTTCCTTCACGGTGAGGGCGTTCTTGAGAAACCTCTCATGGAGTACGTTGATGATGTCTCCCTCAACATATGGAACGCCCTGAAGGCTTAATTTATAAGTTTTTCTAATGCTAGTATAAGGATCAGTTGAAAACTTCTTTTACAGACGGGGTGAGAATATTTGGATGGAAATGATACAGGAGGAGGGGACATGGATCTTTCGGAGTGCCTTAAAAAGGAGGGCCTCTTTCTTTACATAAACAAGCTACCCTTTCCTACGGTGGTGGTGAACTCTTCCTACGAGGTCATACTGATGAACGAAGAGGCCGAAAAGGTGTTCACAGGGGACGGTGAGAAGTGCTACGAGCTCACCCACGGCCTTGACAGGCCCTGCTGGAAGGTCTTCGGGAAAGAGTTCTGTCCTATAAAAAACCTTGAAAGTGAAGGAAAAGCTTACTCCTTTCATGAGCACGATGGTGAAGCCTACCATCTGCTCGTCGGCAGTAAGCTCGACGAGGATCTATACATGGAGATGTACATAGACAAGTACGTAGGTGACATAATCAGGGAGCTCAAGTTCCTTGCGGATGTAGACAGCCTTACGGGTGTTTTCAACAGGAGGAAGATAGAAGAGATCCTCGCTTTCGAGATAAACAGGGCGAAAAGGTATAAAAAGCCCCTATCTGTTCTCTTCATAGACATAGACAACTTCAAGCAGATAAACGATACCTACGGCCACCAGAAGGGCGACAAGGTTCTGAGGATGGTGGCCAACCTCATAAGGAGGGAGCTACGCTCCACAGACTGTATAGGAAGGTTCGGGGGAGAGGAGTTCCTCGTTGTCCTGCCTGAGACAAGACCTGTCGAGGCCGCCCGGGTGGCCGAGAGAATAAGAGGTAAGGTCGAGGAGAGCAACCTGGAAGGTGTTAAGGTGACGATAAGTGTTGGCGTTACCGGATACAGGGAGGGAGAGGATTACATAGACGTGTTCGAAAGGGTCGATAGAGCTATGTACAGGGCGAAGCTCGAAGGGAAGAACAGGGTAGTCCTTATATAAACCCCTCTTATAGGGTCTATTAGAAATTTTTCTCTTGACAGGTCTATATGATGTATGTCAAACTATTGAACGATTATTCATTAAGGAGGTTGGGCATGGAGACCTTCTGGGAGACCTTCAAAAGGCACGGGGTGAGCCGGAGGGACTTTATAAAGTTCGCGACAACCATAACTGGGATGATGGGGCTCGCGCCCACGATGGTACCTACCGTTGTCAGGGCTATGGAGACGAAGCCGAGGGTTCCTGTTATATGGATACACGGGCTCGAGTGCACCTGTTGCAGCGAGTCCTTCATAAGATCTGCCACTCCCCTGGCCTCAGACGTCGTCCTCTCTATGATCTCCCTTGAGTACGATGACACCCTTTCTGCGGCCGCGGGAGAACCTCTCGAGGAACACAGGAAGAAGATAATGAAGGAGTACTGGGGAAACTACATACTTGCGGTTGAGGGAAATCCGCCCCTCGGTGAGGATGGTATGTACTGCATAGTGGCAGGGAAGCCCTTTCTGGAACATCTCAAAGAGTCCGCCGAGGGAGCGAAGGCAATAATAGCCTGGGGATCCTGCGCTTCGTGGGGATGCGTCCAGGCGGCCAAGCCCAACCCTACAACCGCGGTTCCTGTGGACAAGGTCATAACCAACAGGCCGATCATCAAGGTTCCCGGGTGCCCACCAATAGCGGAGGTTATGACAGGTGTGGTTATGTACATGGTGCTTTTCGACAGGATACCTCCCCTCGACTCCCAGGGCAGACCCAAGATGTTCTACGGTAACAGGATACACGACACCTGTTACAGAAGAGCCTTCTTCAACGCCGGTCAGTTCGTGGAACGCTTCGATGACGATGCTGCGAAGAAAGGCTGGTGCTTGTACAAGATGGGGTGCAGGGGACCCACAACCTACAATCAGTGCGGGAGCATAAGGTGGTACAACGGCCTCTCCTATCCAATACAGGCTGGTCACGGATGTATAGGGTGTTCTGAGAAGGACTTCTGGGACAACGGCCCCTTCTACGAAAGGCTCACCAACATACCCGTTCCTAAGCAGGAGGCGGACGCGGACAAGGTAGGAGCAACCATAGCTGCGGCAGCCGTGGGAGGAGCCATAGTCCACGGCGTTGCTTCAAAGCTGAGGAATTCTGGAAAGAAGGAGGAGTAAGCCATGAAGAGGGTGGTTGTCGATCCCGTAACCAGGATCGAAGGGCATCTGAGGATCGAACTGATAGTCGATGAGAAAACAGGCAGGGTTAAGGATGCGGTCTCTGCAGGAACGATGTGGAGAGGTATAGAATTGATCCTGAGAGGCAGGGACCCGCGGGACGCGTGGGCCTTCACCCAGAGGATATGCGGGGTTTGCACCTCGATACACGCCTACGCCTCGGTTAGATGCGTCGAGGATGCACTGGGGATAAAGATACCCAAGAACGCCAACTACATAAGGAACATAATGTACGGGACCCTTCAGGCCCACGACCATCTGGTCCACTTCTACCACCTCCACGCCTTCGACTGGGTCTCTCCGGTGGAGGCCCTGAAGCCTGAGCCTGTAGCGACGGCGGCCCTCCAGAACAAGCTCCTGGAGAAGTACGGAGTCATCGCAGAGCTTATGCCCGACCCCTTGGGGCACAGGGCTTACCCTAAGAAGTTCCCAAAGGCGACCCCCGGTTACTTTAGAACCTTCCAGGAGAAGGTTAAGAAGCTTGTCGAGAGCGGGCAGCTCGGCATATTCGCCGCCCACTGGTGGGACCATCCCGATTACAAGCTGCTTCCTCCGGAAGTTCATCTGATGGCAGTCGCCCACTACCTGAACATGCTCGACGTCCAGAGGGAGCTCTTCATACCGCAGGTTGTCTTCGGAGGTAAGAACCCCCATCCCCACTACATAGTGGGAGGTATGATGTGCTCCATATCTATGGACGATATGAACGCACCCATAAACGCTGAGAAGCTGGCTGTGGTCGAAGACGCCATATACACCCAGGCAGAAGCGATCAACCTCTTTTACCTCGTGGACCTTCTAGCTATAGGACACATATACGTTCAAAAGGGCTGGACTTACGGGGGAGGTCTTGCCAAGAAGAGGGTCCTCGGCTACGGGGAGTTCCCCGACGAGCCTTACGAGGATATAAAGGGAGGGGATTACCACAACAAGATCCTCTACCACTCGAACGGCGTTGTTGAAGACTTCGCCAAGGGGATAGATAAGGCCAAGTACCACCCGATGGTAGGTAAGGACTTCACCGATCCCGAGGTTATTCAGGAGTTCGTGGCCCACTCCTGGTACAGATATCCCGACGAGAGCAAAGGTCTCCATCCCTGGGAGGGGATAACGGAGCCCAACTACACGGGACCGAAGGAGGGAACCAAGACCCACTGGAAGTATCTGGACGAGCAGGGTAAGTACTCCTGGCTCAAGTCCCCCAGATGGAGAGGGAAGCCCTGTGAGGTCGGCCCCCTTGCGAGGTACATAATAACCTACACCGCCGTAAAGCAGGGACACGTGAAGCCATCGTGGATGGACGAGATGATCGTGACTCAGATAGACACCGTATCGAAGGTGCTTGGACTGCCTCCCCACGTCTGGCTACCGACCGTAGTCGGTAGGACGGCGGCCA
>JALWEK010000053.1:2864-4605 GCA_027014185.1 Aquificaceae bacterium | reverse complement strand
ATATTTCCCTCCCAGCTCGACATTCTCCAGATGGAGGGAAGGGCTGGAAGGCTCGGGATAAAGGAGAAGGGATACTCCTACATACTCCCCTACGGGGCAAAGCCTCACACCGTTGAAGAAGAGCTGAGGAGAAAGATGGAGGGTGAGTTCGAGCCTTACCTGAAAGAGAAGATGAGGGAAGGGGATCTCAGCGAGGAGCTCGAGAGAGTGCTGAGCCTCTTTATCCTGATAGGATACCTCTACGAAGGGAAGAACTTCAGAAGATTTCTTAGAAGGACCTTTTCCCTCAAGGAGTTTTCAAAGGATCCTATCATCGACGATATATACGAGTGGCTCGAGGAAACGGGTTACATAGAGCGGGGGAAGCTCTCCGACAAGGCCCTCTTCTGCATAAGGTCGGGAATGTCTCCCGTAAACTACGAGGAGTTCCTGAGGAGGAAGCTCCTGGGTCTCGATAAGATGGTCGTTATAAGGCCTCTTCTCTTTGTGAAGCGCTTCGACGGCCTTTACGAATTCGTCAAGAGGGGAGAGAGCTTCGTAGAGGACGACCTTTACATAAGGGAGAAGCTCGCCCCCTGCGGCGGAGAATGTTTTGCAGACAACACCCACCAGTTCCTCTTCTACATAGAAGGCCTAACGTTCAAGTATCCCAATATCCAGCACCCTCCGGGAGAGTTCTCCTACCTGGGAACGGACGCCCTTCACCTTATAAGGGTTCTCCTGGACATAAGGAGCTTCGGAGATATTCCCTGGTCCAACGAAGAGATCCTGAAGGTGGCCCACTCGGTCAAGTACGGGCTTACCGAAGACTTCTCTGCCTTGGGCGGAATAAAGGGTGTGGGACATATAAGGGCGAACCTCCTCAAGAGGGTCATGCTGGAGGAGGGCCTAAAACCTCCATCCCTCGGCACGCCGGTGGAGGATTTTCTCGAATACCTGACGGGGTCCGTGGATCTCGAGAAGAAACTGAGGGAGGTCTTGGAGAGGGGCAGATTCGGGAGCGACAGCCAGAGTGTAGATAGAGAAGTAAGGCAGGTTCTGAAGAGACTGGAAGGTAACAGGGAAGGGATCTTAATGGACGACAGAATTCTGAGGGCCTTCGGAGTGTTCCATCTTGGCCCGGAGGCTATGAGGATGAGGAAGTGGGAGCTGGCCCAGAGGCTTCTCGCTTTATAATTAATGAGCTATGGTAAAGACTCGCTTTGCACCGAGCCCGACCGGATACCTGCACCTCGGGAACGCTAGAACAGCCATATTCAGCTATCTGTTCGCAAGGCACAACAGAGGAGGGTTCGTTCTCAGGATAGAGGACACGGACAGAGAGAGATCTAAGAAAGAATACGAAGAGATGCTTCTCAAAGACCTCGAGTGGCTCGGCATCGAGTGGGATGAATTTTACAGGCAGTCTGAGAGGTTTGACATATACAAGGAGTATGTGAATAAGCTCCTCGAGAGCGGGCACGCTTACCCATGCTTCTGCACACCTGAGGAGCTCGAGAAGGAGAGGGAGGAGGCCCAGAGGAAGGGAATAGCCTACAGGTACTCGGGAAAGTGCAGGGTTTTAACTCCTGAGGAGGCGGAAAAGCTCAAAAGAGAAGGAAAGCCCTTCACGATCCGCTTCAGGGTTCCAGACGGGGAGGAGATCGTCTTCGAGGATCTCGTGAAAGGGCACATATCCATAAACGCAGACGACTTCGGGGACTTTGTGATAGTGAGAAGCGACGGGAGCCCCACCTACAAC
>JALWEK010000053.1:0-2854 GCA_027014185.1 Aquificaceae bacterium | reverse complement strand
ACCTACAACTTCGTCGTTGTGGTTGACGACGCCCTGATGGGTATAACCCACGTGGTGAGGGGTGAGGACCACATACCCAACACACCGAAGCAGATACTCATATACAGGGCGCTCGGCTTCGAGGTCCCCAAGTTCGCTCATCTTCCCGTTATCCTCGGCGAGGACAGGAGCAAGCTCTCGAAAAGACACGGGGCCGTTTCGGTGATGAACTACAGGGAGGAAGGGTTCCTGCCGGAAGCGCTGTTTAACTACCTATGTCTTCTGGGATGGTCTCCCCCGGGATCGGATAGGGAGATATTCTCAAAGGAGGAGCTAATAGAGCTCTTCGATCTCAAGGACGTGAACTCGGCCCCGGCGGTCTTCAACAGAGAAAAGCTCAGATGGATGAACGGGGTTTACATAAGGGAGGTGGTCAGCTTAGATAGGCTCTACGAGGCTATCCTCCCGTTCCTTGAGTCGGCAGGTTACGACGTGAGCGACGAAGAGTACGTTAAGAAGGTTTTAGAGAGGACCAGGGACGCCTACGATACCTTCACCGAGGCGGTGGAAAAGCTAAGGCCCTTCTTCGTGGATGAGATCGAGATAGAGCCGGAGCTATGGTCAAGGCTCGAGGATATGAGGAGCTACGAGGTTCTGAGTGCCTTCGCAGATAAACTGAAGGACAGAGACCTAGAAACACCCGAGGACGTTAAGAAACTTGCCAAGGAGATCCAGAAGGAGCTCGGTGTGAAACCCAAGGAGATATGGCATTCCCTGAGGATAGCCCTCACAGGTCAGCTGGAAGGTGTAGGGATAGACGTTCTCCTATCTACGCTGCCCAAGGAGCGGGTGATAAGCAGGATAAGTAGGGTTCTTGAAAAGCTCGGTTAAGGGTCCATAAGATCCTCGGCATCCGGAGATATCAGCCAGAAGTTTCCCCTGTCCTCTATGACCTTTTTGAAGATCAGAGTTTTTAGAGCCTTGGTGACCGCCTCCCTCGAAGAACCCACCCTCGAGGCGAGCTCCCTGTGGGTCATCTTCCTCACCTTGTACCTGCCTTCCTCCTTCAAGCCCTTTTCCCTTCCGGTCTCCACGAGGAACTTCACTATCCTGCTCTCCACGTTTCTGAAGGCGAGGGCCTCAACCATATCGTCCGTTCTCCTGAGCCTAGCAACAAGTGCCTTTATCACGTTGAGTGCTATATCCGGATTTTCCTTGATTATCCGGAGAAAGACGTCCCTCCGAAGTGCGGCAAGCCTCGTGTTCTCTTCTGCCAGTACGGTAGCAGACCTTGGAAGCTGGTCTATTATCCCCATCTCCCCTATGAACTCTCCGGGACCTAGTTCTGCGAGAACCAGCTCGTTCCCGTGCTCGTCGAAGAGGGAAGCCCTCACCTTTCCCTCGAGGACTATGTACATATCGTTGCTGGGCTCCTTCTCGTAGAAGAGGATCTCCCCCATGGGCAGATCTATGATCTCGAAGCTGAGAGATATCTTCCTTAGATCCCTCTCCGGAAGGTTGCGGAATATAACGCTCTTTTTCAGGAAGTCTGTTATCCTCCCCGTCGCCTCCATCCTATGGAAAATTTTAGTTTATATTTAAACTCATGCCAAGGGTAGCCTACTTCTCGGTTATCAGAGAGAAGCTCGGAATTTCTGAGGAGGAGATAGAGTTCAGGGGTTCTGTGGGCAAGCTAAGGGAAGTCCTGAAGGAGAAGCACCCTGAAGTCAGAGAAGTGCTCGATAAGGTCAAGTTCGCCGTAAATGAAGAGTACGTGGACGATGATTTCAACTTGGAGGGGGACGAGAAGGTGGCCGTAATTCCCCCCGTAAGCGGTGGCTGATGAAGAAGGCCCTCATAGTTCGTCTCTCCTCCCTCGGAGACGTAGCCCTCACCTCGGTCCTGATAGATCCCCTTACCGAGAGGGGATACAAGCCCTTCATACTCACCTTCAAGCCTTACGATCAGCTCTTCGAGGACGACTGGAGGATAACGGCGATAGGAACTACCAAGTCGGATCTATTCTCGAAGGAGCTCCTGAGAGAGCTAGAGGAGCGAAGTTTTGATCTCTTTATAGACGTTCACAGAAACCTTAAGACCTTTCTGCTCAGAAGGAAGCTCAGAGGCAGATGGCTCTCTTACAGGAAGGATTCCGTTAGGAGAAGGCTCTCCGTCAAGCTTAAGGCCTTCCGAAAGATCTACTACGTTACCGAGAGCTACCTCAGGGTTATCGAAGAGCCAAAGGGACCGGCGAGGCCGAGGATAATCGTGTCCGACGAGAGGTTGGAGAAACTGAGGGAGTTCCTACCCGAGGGCGAGTTCGTAGCTCTCGGGCCGGGGGCAAGATACAGGAAGAAGAGGTACCCCTACTTCAAGGAACTGGCCGAGCTCTTTATGGAAAACGGCTTTAGCGTGGTCTGGCTCGGCGACGAGGAGGACAGGAAAACCCTGGGAAGCGTGAAGGGTGTGAACCTCTGTGGAAAGCTATCCATACCGGACGTTCTTGGCGTAATGAAGCTCTCCACGCTCTTTATAGGGAACGACTCGGGATTGCTTCATTGTGCGAGAGCCGTTGGAACCCCGTCGGTTCAGATATACGGGGGGACCCATCCCACTTTAGGCTTCTCCCTGTATCCGGAGGAGGGTAGGGTAATTGTAAAGAACCTCGACTGTCAGCCGTGTGACGTGCACGGAAAGGGCGAGTGCAGGTTTGACGATTACAGGTGTCTAGAGATAGAACCCTCCTACGTTTTCGGGGAAGCTATGAAGGTTCTGTCCCTCAGGAGTCCGGAGAGAACCTGACCACACCTATCCTCAGCAGACCGAGCACCAGAAGTATCAGGGCGAGAGCCATCGATAGCTCGAAGGTCAGCTT
>JALWEK010000052.1 GCA_027014185.1 Aquificaceae bacterium | reverse complement strand
AGAGCCACGGGACAAACTTGGAGACCCCGTAGAAGGCTATCTTCTTCCTGAAGAGAAGGGGTATGAGGTAGTAGGTCACCGACATGAAGGCGAGCGCCGTTCCACCGACAACAGCTCCCTTAAAGTGTCCAGGGATCGAGAGGGTGTTGTGAACTATTATGTTGGTCTGCTCCATACCGTTTACCACACCCGTTATACCGCCTATGAAGCCAAAGATTATCATCGAGAGCATGAGTCCGGAGAAGGCGGGGTTACCCCAGGGTGCGGCCTTGAGCCACTCGAAGAGCCCTTTGGTGAAGCCCCTTCTCCTCTGAGCGACCTCTATAGCCGAAGGAACTGCAAAGGCGTGGATCATGGAGGCGAAAACGGCCAGGTACATAACGTAGCTCGTGTTCCACACCTTCCACACTGGGCTTACAGCCGGGTCCACCAGGAGGTGGTGCGCCGAGGCCACGTTTATAGCGATTATGTAGAGGATGAAGGCGAACCTGCTCACCTTCTCGTTTATCGAGGTTCCTCCAACGGTGAGGAAGGCCAGAAGGTACCACACTGAAACGTGGGCCGCGACGTTTATCTGCTGGGACGGGTGTCCGAGCCCCCACCATACCAGCTTATAGACGGCAGGGTCTATGTCGCTTATTATCCCCAGAGACCAGAGGAAGGTGGGAATGTAGATTATGGCCCCCGAGGCTATGGTTATAACCGCTATTATCGCCGCCGCCATCAGACCGTAAACGAACAGTGGAAGGGACTGGCCTGGATTCTCCCTCCTCCATATCATCAGGTTGGCGAAGAAGGTCATCACTATCAGTAGTGCTCCAACGGCGAAGAGGATCATCCCGAGGTAAAAGAGCGGATGCGCCTTTAGAGGTGCGTAGGATGTCATCAGGACGTCTGCGTTACCCGTCAGTATGGTGTAGTTCACGAGCAGCCATCCTACTATCGCCAGTATAGTTCCGAGCCATCCAACCGCTGGTGAGGACATCCTCGTGTTGAGAAACGCCGTAGATCCGAACACAAGGGCCGCCAGTTCGAAGAAGATTATCCAGAAGACGAGAGCATCGAGCCCGTGTAGGGTGAGGACCCTGTAGTACCAGTCCACGGGCAGGACGTGGAAGAGTTGCCAGCGCGTCAGAACCAAAAGGAGGGCCGCTATAACGGCTATCAGAAAGGACACGACCGCCATTACGGCGTTGAGCTTGGCTATCTTCTCGGCCCTCACATCGACCCTGAAACCTGTAACATCACAGGTCCTGAACCACTTTTCACCACCTTCGATAGCTACAGCCATAGCTTTTACCTCCCTACTCTTCAACGATTATCTTGCCTATCATCATGTGGTGCCCGATACCACAGAACTCGTTGCAGACTATCGCGTACTCGCCGGCGGAGGTGGGTCTGAAGGTCAGAACGTAGTCGTACTTGGGATAGACCATGAAGTTCATGTTTACGGGCTGGATGGAGATACCGTGTAACACATCGAGGGAAGATATGTGGATCCTGTACTCCTCTCCCTTCTTCAAGATCAGAACGGGCTCCCATCTGAACTGGCGGGCCAGCAAGAAGACGTCGCTTCCTGGGGGTGGTTTGACGACAGGTATTCCGTTCTCCTCTCCCACCTTGTACTTGTTTATGAAGGCCTCGGTCAGAGCGTAGAACTCTTCGGGTGTCGTCTTATAGGTAGTGAAGGAGGGGTTCTGCTTAGCGTAAACGTGCCATATGATCATCCAGAAGAAGAGGAACACGGACACCACGAAGGCAAGACCCATCCATATCTTCTCGTCCTTCGCAACCTTCTGCTGAAACCAACCTTCCGATGGAGGAAGAATAGCCATGACACTACCTCCCTAAGAGGGCCTGCTTGATCTCATCAGGTATCGGCGGGAGCCATGCTATCTCTATAAGCCCCCAGATAAGGTAAGATACCGCGTACACCGCCACTCCCAAAAACAGGAGCAGCATAAAATCATCGAAGAAAAGCTGGAGCCCCGGCGTTTTCCTCTCCTCACTCATCCCAGCACCTCCGTAAATGTTTATTCACTTACGCTATAAATTAGTTTACGACCTCTTACTCAATTTTCTATAATTTCTGCTTATGGTCCCCATAAAACATTTTTATGATTAGAAAATCATATTATCCTAATATTAAAGGAGTGAGCCTATGTAAGTGTGTAATTACTCAGGAGGGTGAAGATGGAACTCGTGAGCGTTAGCCCCACTTACAGGTTCATGCAGAGGATCTCGTACGCCCTGAGCGGTATCTACTCCTCCAGGCTGAACCCGATCTACTACCTGGGAGCCATAACCGTATTCCTGCTCGTTATAGATGTTATCTCTGGTATATACCTCTTCTTCTTTTACGATGTGGATCCGAAAGGTGCTTACCAGTCCGTTGAGGCCATCTCCTCGTCCTTTCTCGGTAGCCTGATGAGGGGTGTCCACAGGTACTCTTCGGACGGGCTCATACTCTTTGCAGTCCTGCACATGCTTCACATGATCCTCACCGACAGGTTCAGGATGTTCAGATGGGTCGCCTGGGTCTCTGGCGTCGGAACCCTGCTGATATTCATAGTCATAGGTCTTTCGGGCTACCTCCTGGTGTGGGACGAGAGGGCCCAGCTCACGGGCTTGCTGACCGCCAAGTTCTTTAGCGTTGTACCCATATTCGGCCACGCGCTCATGAGCGCCTTCCTGGGAACTGATGTGAAAAACCTCGGCGGCCTCTTCAGGATCCTCCTCTTCGGGCACATAGCCGTAACGATACTGCTCGTTTTTACCCTGTGGGTTCACGTGATGAGGATATCGAGGCCCCGCCTCTTCCCTCCCAAGTATCTAATGATCCTACTGACCATCTACACCGTCGCGGTGGCTCTCATCTTTCCCGCAAAGAGCGATCCCCCCGCAGATCTGGGAAAGATACCCTTCGGTATGAGCCTCGACTGGTTCTACCTCACAGGCTTTCCCCTCTTCAAGGTCCTTCCCCTTTCCCTGAACTGGGCCGCCTTCTTGGGCTTCTTTGGACTACTCACACTGTTCCCCTGGCTGATAAAGGGAAGGAGGAACCCGCCTGCGAGGGTTATAGAGGACAAATGCGAGGGATGCAAGCAGTGCTTCGAGGACTGTCCGTACGAGGCCATCTACATGAGGAGGGTGTCTCCTAAAGAGGAGAAGGCCTTCGTTATAGAGGATAAGTGTGCCGGGTGCGGCATATGTATAGCCTCGTGTAACTACAACGCCAACGTTATGGACACGGTTCCCTACACCTCCATGATAGGGGAGATAGCCAGTGAGAACCCCGAGCTCGTCGTGTTCAGATGTCCCTTCAGTGCCGAGGTTGAAGAGGGTCCCGGTATAAAGGTATATACGCTCCCGTGCGTTGGAGCTGTGAATACGGTGTGGATGAAGGAGATGCTGAAACACACCAAGGGAGTCATGCTCGTTTCCTGCGACGGGCCGGACTGCTACTTCAGGGAAGGTGTGGAGTGGACAGAGGAGAGGTTCCTGAGAAAGAGGAGACCCAAGCTCCTGAAGAGTCTCGAAGGTGGAAGGATAAGGATCATCGAGGCACCTTCGGTGGTGAGCGTGGATAGAGAGGTAGAGGAGTTTCTCTCCTACCTAAGGAGTACCGAAGAATTCCCCAAGGACGTTGGCATAGTCTCGAAGGGGAAGCTGAACCCGATCCTAGCCCCGATCGTGCTGTTCGTACCGTTCCTGACCTTCTACCCTCTCACCACCCACAGGATAGATTTTTATCCTACCGACAAGTCCATAGCCGTTATAACCTTCAAGTACAGATCCTCCCCGGTCAGGAAGGCGAAGGGTTCTTACAGCAAGCTCAAGCATATGCAGGCCGTCCAGAACGTAGCTATCGAGAGATCGCCTGTAGAGCTCATCTTCTACGTGGACGGGAAGGAGGTCCTTAAGAAGGTCTATAACCCCAGGGGACTGAGGAAGGACTCCTCCATATACGTTTACGAAGAGTTCCTGCTCACGCCGGGGGAACACACCTTCAAGCTTACCCTCAGGGAGACCGCCCATCCAGAAAAGGTGAGATCTATAGAGCTCAGGAGGAAGCTCGAACCCACAACGAGCCTCGCCCTCAGCTACCAGGAGGAAAGGGGCTTTTTTGTAATAGGAGAGTAAAGGAGGTTTAGCATGGGTATAGCTCAGTACCTGACTGAGGAGCACAGGAAGTGTGATCAGCTTTACGCGGAGGCCGAACAGGCCGTGGCGGAGGGAAACTGGGATAGGGCGAAGGAGCTGTTCAAGGAGTTCAAGGACAAAACCCTTCTGCACTTCCAGAAGGAGGAGGAGGTCCTCTTCCCCGAGTTCGAGGAGAGGACGGGCATGGTGATGGGACCGACCCAGGTGATGAGGCACGAGCACGCTCAGGCGAGGGAGCTTCTGGACAGGCTGGAGAAGGCGCTTGAGAACAAGAACAAGGAAGAGTTCCTCTCTGTCGGAGAGTCTCTGATGATCCTTATCCAGCAGCACAATATGAAGGAAGAGCAGATCCTCTACCCGATGTCCGACCAGAACCTGCCTTCTGAAGAGGTGGTCGAGAGGATGTCCCAGTTGGGAGAGGTATGACCGGCATAAACCTCCTTTACCTGCCACCCTTCAGCATA
>JALWEK010000051.1 GCA_027014185.1 Aquificaceae bacterium | reverse complement strand
CTTCTTAGCCTTGCTCGGGCTTGAGATAACCTACCTGAGGCTGTCCTTCGTGGAGACGGCTGTACTTTCTATCTTCACTGCGCTCAACTTCTTCGGATCAAAGGCTGTAGGGAGGGCGGAGTTCTGGATAGTTCTGATCAAGGTCTCAATACTGCTTTTCTTCGTCCTTCTGGGGATTTGGAGTATAAAACTGGAGAACGTGGCCCCCTCCTTTCAGCCCGAAGAGATTAAGGATACGATATACGCCTCCACGGTCCTCTTCCTCACATACATGGGCTTTGGACTGATAACGAACGCCTCCGAGAACATAGAGGATCCCAAGAGGAACGTTCCACGCGCCATATACCTGAGCCTTGCGGTGGTAGCCTTCGTTTACGTCTCCGTTTCTCTGACCGCCCTGGGGAACCTTGGTACGGAAGGTCTCGTGAGGGCCAAGGAGTACGCACTCGCAGAGGCGGCGAGGCCCTTTCTGGGAGAGTTCGGGTTTGTCCTCGTATCCCTGGGGGCTCTCTTCTCCACAGCGTCGGCCATAAACGCGACCCTCTACGGAGGTGCGAACGTGTCTTACGCCCTGGCCAAGGAGGGAAAACTGCCAGCCATATTCGAAAGGAAAATCTGGTTCAGGGCGCCGGAAGGCCTATACATAACGGCTGTCCTCAGCCTAGTCTTTGCCCTCACCTTCGATCTCAGCGGGATAGCTAACCTGATCAGCACCGTCTTCCTTGTCATCTATGTGTTCGTTCTAGTATCCCACTACAGGCTCGCAAGTCTAACGGGTGGGAACAGGGTCTTTATAATCCTCAGCCTTCTCGTTATCGTAGCGGTCCTGATAACCATAATGTTCTACCAGTGGGAGAGCAGCAGAGACACCTTATACACCATAGTCGGGATACTTCTGGGGGTGGTTCTCTTCGAGGCGCTTTACAGGGGTGTCAGCAAGCGTATCATAATGGAGAGGAGGTGAGCCATGGCGGTGGGTGTGCTGATAAGAACGCCGAAGATAGAGATCGAGAGGAAAGTTATAGAAAGAGCGAGGAGAGAGGGGAAGGCCATAGCCCTCTACCCTACCCTCAAGTTCAGCTGTCTGATAGCGAAGCGGTTCAGGGCAGAGCTCGTAGAAAGTGTGGATGAGTACGACCTCGAGGAGAGTATAGAGGGCGTTCCTGTCTTCGTAAAGTTCAGAGCTGTAGGTAGCAGGTTCTGTGGAGGCGATAGGGGCTTCGAGGAGTTCGATTTTCCCCTGAAGGAGCCCGAGAGGTTCTTCCCCAGATGGATAAAGGTAAAGGAGGATCTCAGCGGAGAGTTCGGATACCTCTGACCCTCTCAAATAGCTCGTAAACTGCAGGTATCACGAACAGGCTGAGTGGAAGTGCAGTTGTTAGGCCTCCTATAACCGCCACAGCCAGAGGTTGCCTCAGCTCCGCCCCCTCGGTTAATCCGAGGGCTACGGGAAGCAGTGCGAACATTATGGTGAGCGTGGTCATCAAGATGGGTCTGAGCCTCTCCTTCCTCGCCTTCATTATCGCTTCCCTAACGCTCTCGCCCTCCTTTCTGAGCTGAACGATCCTCTCTATGAAGAGGACGGAATCCCTCGCCACCAGACCTATCAGGAGTATCACTCCGAAGTAGGAAGGTATGTTAAGGCTGCCCCCGGTTATGTATATGAGACCGAATACGCCGGAGATAGCCAAGGGGAGCGTGAGCATAACGGTAAAGGGGTGAACCAGGCTCTCGAACAGGGAAGCGAGTATCATGTAAACCCCCGCAACCGCAACCAGCAGGGCGAGTGAGAGCCCCGCAAAGGCCCTCTGGAATTCTTTCGTGTGTCCTGTAGGCTCGAAGGTGTATCCGGGAGGTAGGACTCTCTTCAGAAACACCTCTATCTCGGCGACCGCCTCACCGAGGGACTTGTCTCTGAGGTTGGCAAACAGGATGAAGGAGTACTGCCTGTTGTACCTGTTGATGACGGTGTAGCCCGGTTTCAGCTCGTAACTCACCACAGAAGTCAGGGGAACGAGCTGGCCGTTCTTGGCCCTCAGGAAGACCTTTTTCAAGTTCTCGTAGGTTCTCAGAAAATCCTCCTCGGCCTTAACGTAAACATCGTAGCTCTCCGAGCCAAGCTCGTAGGTACCCACCCAGAGCTTCCCAAAAAGAGCTGTCAGCGTGTTCCCCACATCCTCCACGCTCAAACCAAGATCCCTTAGCTTGTCCCTGTCCACCTTTATCCTTATCTCCGGCTGGTTTACCCGTATGTCCGTGTCTATGTCCGCGTAACCTCCCCTCCCTTTTAGGAAGGAAACCAGCGAGTCCGCAACCCTCGCCAGCTCCTCCAGAGACTCGCCCCTCACAACGTACTGAATGTCCGTCTGCCTCCCACCGCGGGCACCTACCACCGAGGGAACCTCAACGGAAGCCCTGACGTCCTTTATCTCTTTGAGCTTGTCCCTAACCATGTTCATCACGATCTTCTGATGAGGCCTCTCCTTCCTGTCTTTCAGGGTTACGAAGAACATACCTCCGTTCACTGTCGGGCTTATCAGACCCTCTCCCACGGCCATACCGTACCTGAGAACGTAGGGATTTGATACCAGAATTTTCTCGATTTCCCTCGCCTTCCTGTTGGTGAATTCGAAGGAGGATCCCAGGGGGGTCTCGAACCTTATTATGAACCTCCCCTCGTCCACAACCGGGAAGAATTCCTTCTTGGTTATCTTGGCGAGCTGGAGGCCGCCTATCACCGTTCCCAAGGAGATAAGCAGGATAACGAGCTTGTGGTTCAAGGACCACCTAAGGGCTACGTCGAACAGAGCTTCAAACCTTTCGTAAGCCCTCATAAACACGTTCTTGCCTTCAGAGCTCACGAGCCTTGCCGAGAGCATAGGGGTGAAGGAGATCGAGACGAGGAAGGAGATGGCTATCGCGGTTATCAGGGTGAAGCTGAACACACCGAAGAAAACGCCCACCGGACCCTTAAGGAATAGTATGGGCAGGAATATGACTATCAGCGAAGCGGTGGATGAGAGAAGTGCAAAGACGACTATCCTGGTGCCGACGACCGCCGCCTCCGTGCCCCTCAGACCCTCTTCGTTCCTCCTGTATATGCTCTCCAGGACGACTATCGCATCGTCTATCACTATGCCCACCGCCACGGCAAGGGCCAGCAGGGACAGGGTGTTAAGCGAGTTTCCGGTGAGGTAGAGAACGAACACAGCCCCCAGTATTGAGATGGGGATGGCCAGCACAGGGATGAGTGTGAACCTCACGCTCCCGAGAAAGAGAAAGACTATGAGAGCTGTCAGAAGGCTACCCACGATTATCTCGTGGGTCGCGTCCGCGACGCTCCTCTTTATAAAAACCGAGGCGTCGTAGTTTACGTCTATGCTCACCCCCTCGGGGGCCACATTCCTCAGCTCCTCTATCTTCCTTATAACCCCCTCCGCCACCTGAACGGTGTTCGTCTTGCTCTCCTTGTAAACGATGAGCGCCACGGCAGACTTTAGGTTGAACCTTACCGCGTTCCTTCTCTCATCGTAGGAGAACTCGGCGTGCCCCACGTCCCTGAGCCTGATCCCGTTCCTGATTATCAGGTCGTTTATCTCCTCGGCACTCTTGAACTTTCCCATTATCCTGAGAACGTACTCCCTGTTCTTGCTGTATATCCTCCCGGCGGGGGTTTCCACGTTGTTCTTCCTGAAGACCTCTATCACATCCGTCACCGTGAGGCCTCTGGAGAAAAGTCTCTCCGGGTCGAGTCTTATCCACATAACCCTGTCCCTGAAGCCTCCCAGGTGAACCTCGGCAACCCCCCTCACCCTCTCGAACTCCCTCTTTACAACCTTGTCGGCGAAGTAGGAGATGATCCCGTAGTCCACGTCACCGTGGACGAGGACGGCCATTATCGGGGCCATGGAGGTGTTTAGCTTCCTAACGGAAGGAGGATCCACACCCTCGGGCATCCTTCTGTAGGCCCTCTGGACCGCATCCCTTACCTCCTGGGCGGCAACATCTATGTCCTTATCCAGGTCGAAGATCACGCTTATCCTGGAAACTCCCGTGTAGCTCTTGGCCACTATCGAGTCCACACCGCTTATGGAGGCGAGCTCCTCCTCTATCTCCCTCGTAACCACAGTATCCACCACGTACGGGTTGGCCCCCTCGTATATGGTGGTTACACTGACCACCGGAAAATCGACGTCCGGGAATCTATCAACGGGTATGTTTCTGTACGCATACAGGCCCAATAGGACAAATGTGAGCATAAGCATGAATGTTGTAACGGGCCTGTTTATGAAGAAGCGGTACATGAGAGGTATTATAATGTGCGGTATGACCGGCCAGTCACTACTCTTCGTCCTGAGCATTCTCTTGCTCCTACTCTCATGTGACAAGGCCGAAAGACCCAAGGGTTCCTCTACCGAGAGGGTGGTCGAGGTAAAGACCGTTAAGCTCAGACCTGTAACTTACACGCTCAGATACGAGACGAACGGGTACCTGGAGGCAGTTGAGGAGGCTGACGTAAGGCCCTTAGTGAGCGGAAGGGTAAAGAAGATCTTTGTGGAGGAGGGGAGCTGGGTAAAGGAGGGGGAGCTTCTGCTCAAGATAGAGGACAAGGATTACAGGGCCCTGTACAGGGAAGCACTCTGGAGCCTCAGGGAAGCGATGGAAAGTTACGAGAACCAGCTGAAGATATACGAAAGGAGAAAGAGGCTCTACGAGAAGGAGCTTATAAGTAGGGAAGAGTTCGAGGAGGCGAAAACCAAGCTCGAGACCTTGAAGGCTCGGGTGGAGCGTATAAAAGCCACCGTAGAGAAGAGAAGGATAGATGTAGAACGAACGCAGCTAAAGGCTCCCTTCAGCGGCTACGTGGTAAAGAGGTTCGTTAGCATCGGAGACCTAGTGAACCCATCGACAGTGTGCTATCGGATGGTAAAGCCGTACCCTCTCAGGTTTGTCTTCAAGGTACCCCAGGAGATAGCACTGTTTTTAAAACGGGGCACACCTATCGAGGTGTTCGTGGAAGGTAGAAGCCTGAAGGCGGATGTGGAGTACATATCCCCTTCGGCGGACGAAAACAGGCTCGTTACGGTAAAGGCTAGGATAGACAACCGAAACAGGATACTGAAGCCCGGAATGTACGGGAGGGTGAGTTTTGGATACAAGAAAGTTAAGGCCTTTTTAGTCCCGGAGCACGCGGTCCAGCTCTTCCAGGAGCAGAGCTTCCTCTGGGTGGTGAGGGACTCGAGGGCGGTCCGTGTCCCGGTCAGGGTGGTTGGGCATGAAGATGGAACCTCAGTAGTTTTAGGGAGTATAAAGGAAGGGGAAAGGGTTGTGGTTGAAAACCTCATGTTCCTCAAAGAGGGCCAGAGGGTTAGGGAGAGATGAGGTTCCTCTTGCTCTTACTCCTGTTCGCCTTCTCCTACCCGCTCACCTTGGAGGAGGCTGTGCAGATAGCCCTGAAAAAGAATATAGAGAGTATAAAGTCAGAGCTCGACCTTAAAAAGGTCGAGGAGAGGATAAGGGAGGTGAGGGGAAGTATCCTGCCTACAATTACCCTTTCGGCAAGGTTTACCAGATGGGATCCCAACTACATATCCTCCTTCGTCCCGGAGAACAAGTACTTCCTGACCCTGTCCCTGAGCCAACCCATCTTCGATAAGAGCGTCTGGGACGCTCTCGAGCTCGCCAAGAGAAGCAGAGAGCTACAGGAGGCCGTGATAGAGGATGTGAAGGTCAGTCTGAAGGCTGAGGTGGAAAAACTCTACTGGGCCGTACTCTTTAAGAGAGAAGTCGTGAAGGAGAAGGAAGAGTCTTTGAAATACTGGGATGATTACTTCAGGCTCGTAGAGGAGAAGTATAGGGAGGGGATAGTCCCCAAGTACGAGTTTTTGAGGGCCAGGGCCCAGCTCAGACAGGCGAGGGCGGACCTGATAAGGGCGAGGAGTGATTACAGAACCTCTCTAAACTCCCTCAAAAACCTCCTCGGGATCAACGAGGAGCTCGAGCTCGAAGGTGAGCTAAAGAAGCTCTCCTTTAAAGTAGAAAGCCCACAGAAGTTGCTCTTAGCGAGGAACACAGCTCTCGTGGTGCTGGAAAAGACCCTACGGGTGAGGCGGGAAAGTGTCGATCTGAAGAGGTCGGACTACTATCCCAGGCTGTCCTTTTTTGCCAACTACAACGTGGAGAACATAATGGACTTCAGGAACGGTAGGCTCGTGGAGGATACAAGGAAGGGCTACAACTTCGGTCTCAGCCTAGACTTTACCGTATTCGACGGGCAGAAGAGAAGCGCAAGGGTGATGCAGGAGAGGCTGGAGGAGCTGAAGATCAGAGAGGAGATAGAGTTCAAAAGAAAGGAACTCCTTAACCAGCTCGACTCACTGCTATCACAGCTGGAGGCACTCGAGGAGGAACTCCTCGCGAGGGAGGATACGCTGCTGGCATCTATGGAGTCCCTTAAGAACGCAACGGAGAGGTACAAGGAAGGTGTGGGCTCGCAGGTGGAACTCTTAGAGGCGAGAAGATCTTACGAGGAGGCAAGGCTCCTTTACCTGGAGTCCATATACAGCTACAACACGACGATCGCAGACATAAAGAGGCTACTCGGCCTGTGAGGGTGGTATAATATTGGGTCCGAACTCTTAAGGAGGTAACCATGTACGCCGTTATAAAGACGGGTGGAAAGCAGTACAGGGTCGAGCCAGGAGTTAAACTGAGGATAGAGAAGATCGAGGCGGATGTAGGGTCCACCATCGAGTTCGAACCCATAATGGTTAGAAAGGAGGACGGGAGCCTGGAGTTTTACAAGGGTAAGGTTGTGGCCGAGGTCCTATCTCACGGGAAGGGTAAGAAGATAACCGTCTTCAAGTACAGGCCCAAGAAGAACTACAAGAGGTGGAAAGGTCATAGACAGCCCTACACCGAGGTATTAATTAAAGAGATAAAGGAGGTATAAGGATGGCTTCGAAGGCGAGCGGTGGTTCTACGAGGAACGGAAGGGATAGTCACTCTAAAAGGTTAGGCGTAAAGAGATACGGAGGCCAGTTCGTAAAAGCTGGAAACATACTTGTAAGGCAGAGGGGAACGAAGATATACCCCGGGAAGAACGTGGGTATGGGTTCAGACTTTACACTCTTTGCCCTCACCGACGGCTACGTCCACTTCGAAAACAGAAGGAAGAAGAAGATGGTCAACGTTCTCACTGCAGAAGAGTGGGAAGCCCTCAACGGGAACGGTAAGGCTAACTGAGAACCTTGGGAAGATCAACTATACTCTCTATAACAAGATCGGGCTCGCCCTTCTTTAGGTCTTCTTCCCTGAACTTTCCAGTCCTCACAAGTATTCCGTAAAGTCCTGCCCTCATACCTCCGAGAACGTCAGCCTCTATATCGTCTCCAACTACAGCACACTCCTCAGGCGAGAGCCCCATACTCCTGACCGCAGACAGAAAGAACTCCCTGCTCGGCTTTCCGATAACCTTAGCCCTCTTCCCGGAAGCGAACTCCAGGGCTTTCACGAAAGGTCCAGCGTCCAGGGACAGCTTTCCGTCCTTATCCTTGAAGTACCTGTTCTTGGCTGCGGTTATAAGACCTGCTCCCTCCATCAGATACCTGAAGGCTCTGTTCAGGCTTTCGTAGGTAAAGTTCGTGTGTGCATCTCCCACGACCACGTAATCTGGAGGCTCTCCTGTAAGATCCTTAACCTCATCCATAGCCTCATCGGTAAGGAGAAAGTAGGCTTTGGCCTTCTTTCTTCTGAGGAAGTCGGCCGTCGCAGCCAGGGCTGTAAAGACCTCATCTTCATACACCTCAAAGCCCATAGCTCTGAGCTTCTCCACTACCTTCGACTTGGGTTTTCGGGTGGTGTTGGTTATGAACCTTACCTGAAATTTCTCTCTCAGCTTTTTCAGGGTTTCCACCGCACCAGGGATGGGTTCATCCCCCACGTAGAGTACGCCGTCTATATCTAACAGGAGCCCCTTTATCCTTCCCATGCTTTAATAATAGCTTGTAACAAAAAAGCCCCCGGGAAGGGGGCAACGGCGCAAATGGGTGCAGGGCTCAGAACGTAAAGCCGAGTTCCACCGAGAGGGTCGTTTTGTTATCCTTGGTTCCGCCTTTGAAGACCTTTTGATCGGTGGATATATAGGCTACCTCGGCTCTTAAGAACGTATTCTCAGTAGGCTTGTAGGTGGGAGTGATCGTAGCTGTGTAACCTTTTTCAGCTCCTCCCCAGTATATTCCGCTCGTTCCTTCATCAAAGTACTCAAGCCTCACGGGTACCGAGATGTTTCCGAAGTTGGGGGTTATGTATATGGCTACACCGTAAGCGCTGTCGTCCTGTCCAGGTGTCTTGGCTGAGTCGTCAAGCCACTGATAGTCGGCGTTAAGGCCGAGATCTATGTTGCCTATGGAGTAGCCGAGGACAAGGTCTATGAGATTCTTGGCAGCCCTGTAATCGTAGTAAGTTAGGGCAAAGCTAACACCACTTCTTTCTCCAAGAACACCTACAGCAAAGTTATCTAAATCATATTCCTGGTTATACTCGGCGTAGAAATCAATGTCTTCCAGTGGAGATATGGTAACCCTCACGCCCGGATATATGAAGGGCTGGCCAAACCACACGGCTCCAAATGTTACGTTTGGATTGGAGTATGTATCGGCGAGTTCATATCCCACGTTCGTGGTGAGAACACCAGCATCTATAGCTACCATTGAATGGGGCTTGAACGTAACGTAGCTCCAGAGGATCCCGACCCCTTCCTTTAGCTCATTATTTCCTGCATCTATGTAAGCGAGGTCTCCTTGGCCTCCATCGAAGACTGTAGCCCACAGAGATCCTCCTACAGCCAGGTCAAAGCCAAGCTTTATATCTTTACCCACTTCTCCTGTCAGGCCTATAATGGCATTTGTTACCTGGAACTTGTCCCGGGAAGACTTTCCGTCGTCCGTGTTAGTTGTAAAGAAGTACCCCGCACTAAGCCCTCCATAAAGCTCGAGTGGCTGGGAGACCTTCAGGGTTAGGGTCTTCTCCTGGGCAAGGGAGCTTCCGGCAAAGGCGAGTATCGCCGAGAGAAGCAGTTTCCTCTTCATGACCAACACCTCCTTAGATTTTTCAAAAAGACGAAAGCGGAGCGGAGGACTGAGCCTCCGACCTTATTAGATGTTGTAAGCACTCTCCCCGTGCTGGGAGCTGTCGAGACCTTCTATCTCTTCATCCTCCTTGACCCTGAGGCCGGTCAGGGCCTTGGCCACGAACACTATTATCGCGGTCAGCACGCCCGAGTAAACGAGGGTAGCTATGACACCCTCTATCTGTATGAGAACCTGCTTGGGGTTACCGTAGAGCAGGCCGGCACTCTCGTTCACCGCGGGATCTGCAAATACGCCGGTGAGTATTGCTCCCACTATTCCTGCAACGCCGTGTATGCCGAACACATCAAGGGCGTCGTCGTATCCGAGGGCGGGCTTTAACTTAGCCACGGCGAAGTAGGCGAATACAGCTCCTATGGCTCCAACGAATATGGCTCCAACAGGATTCACGAAACCTGCCGCTGGTGTTATCGCAACGAGACCGGCTATTATCCCGGAGGATATGCCAACGACCGTGGGCTTGCCAGCGGTGAGCCACTCTACGAACATCCATGCGAGAGCTGCCGAAGATGTCGCTACCGTTGTGTTCACCATCGCATAGACCGCTATGGTATCCGCCGCCAGAGCCGAACCTGCGTTGAAACCGAACCAGCCGAACCAGAGGATCCCCGCTCCGAGCGCTACCAGCGGAACGTTGTTGGGTATCAGCTGGGGCTCTTTCCTCTTTCCGAGGATGAGAGCTCCTACAAGACCAGCTATACCCGCGTTGATGTGAACGACGGTCCCACCGGCGAAGTCGAGAGCTCCGTGGTTGCTCAGAAATCCTCCGCCCCAGACCCAGTGGGCTATGGGGGCATAGACGACTACACTCCAGAGAATGCAGAAGATTATCCATGCGGAGAACTTCATTCTACCAACGAGAGAACCGCTCACGAGGGCCGTTGTTATGGTGGCGAATGTGAGCTGGAACATGAGATCTAAGAGCGCAGGGTAACCTGTATCCGCGTTTATGCCCGTTATACCTTTACCGAAGAAGTACTGGAAGGGATTACCCATGAACTGGGCTATATCGTCCCCGTAGGCGACAGAGTACCCGACCGCGAGCCAGGTTATTGTGACTATCGCGAAGGCCACGAAGGACATCGCTATGGTGTTGAGGATGCTCTTGCTCTTGTCGAGGCCTCCGTAGAAGAGGGCAAGGCCTGGGACCGTCATGAAGACGACCAGGGCCGAGGCCATAAGCATCCAGGCGGTGTTCCCGGTGTCCAGCTTGGCCTCTCCCGCAAAGGCGGGGATAACCCCAAAGAGCAGGGGCATAATCGTCCAGAGAAGTGCGCGCCTCATCTCTTTTCCCTCCTGTATTGAAATGACCCCGCCCGAAGGCGGGGTTCTTCAAAGCTTAGATATCGAAGTAAAGCTCGAACTCAAGAGGATGAGGAGTGAACCTGAGCTGGTCTATCTCCTCCCTCTTGGTCTCTATCCAGAGCTGGAGGAACTCCTCGGTGAAGACTCCTCCCTTGAGGAGGAACTCGTAGTCCTTCTCCAGCTCGTTTATGGCCTCCTCGAGAGATCCGGGGAGCTGCGGTATTCCTTCGAGCTCCTCGGGAGGCAGGGAGTAGATGTCCTTGTCGAAGGGCTCTCCGGGATCGATCTTGTTCTCTATTCCGTCTATCGCGGCCATCAGTATGGCGCTGAAGGCTAGGTAGGGGTTGGAGGTGGCGTCGGGGAACCTTACCTCTATCCTCTTGGCCTTGGGAGACTGGGAGTACATGGGTATCCTTATTGCGGCGGACCTGTTCCTTGCGGAGTAGGCGAGCCTTACGGGCGCCTCGAATCCGGGAACTAGCCTGTGGTAGGAGTTTATCGTGGGGTTCGTAAGAGCGACTATGGCCCTCGCGTGCTTGAGGATTCCACCTATGGCGTAGAGGGCCGTTTCGGAAAGTCCGGCGTACCCGGAGCCTGCAAAGAGAGGCTCATCTCCCTTCCATATGGAGAAGTGGGTGTGCATTCCAGAACCGTTGTCGTTGGGGAGAACCTTCGCCATGAAGGTCGCGTACTTGCCGTGCTTGGCGGCCACGTTCCTGACTATATACTTGTATAGGAAGAGCTTGTCGGCTTGGTTTACGAGGGAGTCGTACCTTATGTCTATCTCCGCTTGCCCGGCGGTGGCAACCTCGTGGTGGTGGAGCTCAACGGTTACCCCGAGCTCCGAGAGTATGGAGACCATCTCGTTCCTGAGGTCCATCGTCTTATCGAGGGGTGGTGCGGGGAAGTATCCCCTCTTGTGGGGGATCTTGTATCCGGTGGAGGTTATCTCCCTGTTCCACCAACCCTCTTCGGAGTCCACCCTCCAGAAGGAGTAGTTGGCGGCGGTTCCGAACTCTACCGAGTCAAGTATGAAGAACTCCGCCTCGGGTCCAAAGTAGGCGGTATCGCCTATGCCTGTCTGCTTTAGGTACTGCTCCGCCTTCTGGGCTATGTATCTGGAGTCCCTTCCGTACCTCTCGCCTGTAACGGGATCGTATATATCACATATCATCACGAGGGTCTTTGGCTCTATGAAGGGATCTATGAAAGCAGTGTTGGGATCCGGCTTGGCGAGCATGTCGGACTCGTTTATCGACTGCCATCCCCTTATGGAGGATCCGTCGAATCCCCTTCCGTTCTCGAAGGTATCCTCGGAGATCTCGTAAGCGGGGATGGTAAGGTGCTGCCACTGGCCGAAGGGATCGGAAAACCTTAGGTCCACGTACTGGACCCCTTCCTGCTCGATCAGGCTTAGAACCTCTTGGGGTGTGTACTTAGGCATGCCTGCACCTCCTTATTGGATTTTTAAATTGCCGCCTCTCCTCTCTCTCCCGTCCTTATGCGGACGACATCCTCGACGGGGATGCCGAATATCTTTCCGTCTCCTACTCTTCCAGTCTGGGCGGTCTTGACGATCGTGTCCACGACCTTGTCCACGTCCTCGTCCTTGACCACAACCTCGATCTTTACCTTGGGCAGGAAGTCGATAACGTACTCGGTGCCCCGGTAGATCTCGGTGTGGCCCTTCTGCTGACCGAAGCCCTTGACCTCGGTCACCGTCATGCCACCGATGCCTATCTCCACAAGGGCATCCTTGACCTCGTCCAGCTTGAAAGGTTTGATAATAGCCTCGATCTTCCTCATCTTCCTTCCTCCTGCCGTATAAATTGCAAGTAGCGTGCCAAAAAACCGAACATCCCTACAGGTATCGATTTTAGAGGCCTCCGGATGGGATGTACAGCCTGATTTTTTGTAAATTTGTTTACATTTTTGTTAATTTGTGAACACTCTTGACCCGGAGAAGGTAGGGTTTAAAATATTTCCTCAAACTAGAAAAGGGAGGGTTTGGGATGATCCTAGAAGCCTCCGTAGGAGCCATCCTTATATCTATGGCTTCAGCATTCTACATAAAGAGCAGGCTCGTGAGGAGAGAAGAGCCGCAGGAGGAAGAGGTCTTCGTAACGACCTCCAAGGAGGTACCCGGCATCGACGTTAAGCTGGTTGTGGGGTACATCGAGAGCTCCTCCGTGATGCCCATCGAGGGGGATTACTCGGTCGAGCTGGCCGAGGAGGCTACCGTGCAGAAGTTGATGGAGAAGGCCAGAAGCATGGGCGCGAACGCCATACTGGAACTCATCGTAGAGAAGGAAGAGGGAAACATGCACTATAAGATAGTGGCCAGGGGCCTGGCCGTGAGGGTTTAAATTAATAGTTGTGGAGAAAGAATGCAGAAAGCTGATAGTTCTAACAGAGGGCGCAGACCTGGACGCCCTCTCGGCCTCCCTAGCCCTTCAGAAGCTCTACTCTGATGCCTGTCTTCTAAAGCCCAGGTATCTTTCAAAGAGGGCGGGGATAGTTTTCAAGGACTTTAAGCATCTCTTCAGACTGACCGACAGCTTCCCTAAGGAGTTCGATCTGATACTCACGGATACGAGATACTTTCCGGAGGATGTGCCAAAGGACAGGGTGAGGGGAGTGATAGTTTACGATCACCATCCCTCCGGTGACGTTGAGGAGTTCAAAGGCAAGGTGGACAAGGTGGGAGCTGCCACGACCCTTGTGGTAGAGGAGCTGATGGAAAAAGGTGTGGACGTAACACCAGAGGAAGCTACCGTCATAATTCTGGGTATATACGAGGATACGGGAAACTTCACCTTCGAGGGAACTACCGAGAGGGACCTGAGGGCCGCCTCCTGGCTTATCTCGAAGGGTGCCGACCTGAGGAGGGTGAGAAAGTATATGCTCGAGACCTTTACCAGAGAGCAGATAGAGGTTGTCAGGAGGATACTCTCCTCGGTGGAGAAGATATACATAGACGACAGGGAGATCGCCATAGCGACGGCCGTTCTGGAGAAGTACGAACCCGACATAAACTCTCTCCTTTACGAGATGAAGGATCTGAAGGAGGCCGACGCCTTCTTCGTGATAATAGAGGCCGAGAACAAAACATACGTATTCGGCAGGTCCCAGACGAAGGATATAGATGTAGGTAAGGTCCTGGAACAGTTCGGCGGTGGGGGACATCCGGAGGCCGGAGCTACAAAGCTCGAGAACGTGTCCGCCTCGAGGGTTAAAAACCTCCTGGTTAACTTCCTCAAAGGGGTCAAGCCTCCAAAGATCAGGGTTGGAGACATAATGAGCTCCCCACCCTTCCTGATATCCGAAAACCTATCTCTACAGGACGCCCTGATGGAGCTCTCCGAAAGGGGTTTTGCCAACGCACCCGTGATAGACAGAGAGGGCAACCTGATAGGGATAGTGTCTAAGAAAAGCCTTATAAAGCTCTCCAGGCTTTACCCCGACGAACCTGTGAGAGAGTTCGTAAACAAGGACTTCGTCACACTCACACCCGACTCTCCTATCTGGGAGGCGGAGGAGGTACTCACCAAGTTCGGTCAGAAGATAATCCCTGTTGTGGAGAAAGGAACGGTGGTAGGTGTGGTCACCAGGCTCGACATAATCCATAGGATGAAGGAAGACCTCGGCGAACTGAAGGCAACCCACAGGAGGGTTAAGGTACCCAGGAACATAGAACCCTTATCCAAGGAGGTGGGAGAGATAGCAAGATCTCTTGGCTTTAGAGCCTACATAGTGGGAGGGGTTGTCAGGGACATACTCCTGGGGAAGGAGGTGTGGGATCTCGACTTCGTCGTCGAAGGGGACGCCATAAAGGTTGCAGAAGAGCTTGCAAAAAGACACGGGGTAAATCTCCACCCATTCCCAGAGTTCGGCACAGCCCATCTGAAGGTGGGAGCTCTGAAGATAGAGTTCGCCACAGCTAGAAGGGAAACTTACCCGAGACCCGGAGCCTACCCGAGGGTAGAGAAGGCCTCTCTGAAGGAGGATCTGATAAGGCGGGATTTTACGATAAACGCGATGGCCCTTTCGGTAAACCCGGAGGACTTCGGCACGCTGATAGACTACTTCGGGGGTATAAGGG
>JALWEK010000050.1:2115-4650 GCA_027014185.1 Aquificaceae bacterium | reverse complement strand
TGCAACCCTCGAGAGGTTCGGTATAAAACCGAAGTTCGTAGGAGGAATGAGGAAGACCGATGAGGAGACCATGCACGTTGTGGAGATGGTCCTCTCTGGGGATGTGAACAAGGACATCGTGGCCCTGATAAACAGGCACAGCGGAGAGAAGGTGTACGCGGTCGGTATCTCAGGTAGGGACGGCAGGCTTTTAAAAGCTGTTAAACTCAACAAGGAGAAGTATTTTAAGGAGCTTGGTCTTCCTCCCCCCGAGGATGACGTGGGCTACGTTGGAGAGGTTGTGGGCGTAAACGTGGAGCTGATAAATTCCCTAATAGAGAGGAATTTCATACCTGTTATAGCTCCAGTCGGGGTGGGTGATGAAGGGGAAGCTTACAACATCAACGCTGACGTGGCAGCTTCCGAAATAGCCAGCCACATAAAGGCGGAGAAGCTCATATTCCTTACGGACACCGAGGGTGTGAAGGATCAAGAAGGTAATCTCATATCCAGCCTATCGGAGAAGAAAGCCAGGGAACTTATCGAGAGAGGCATCATAAGGGAAGGGATGATACCTAAGGTGAGATCGGCCCTCAAGGCCCTGGAAAGCGGGGTAAGGAAGGTCCACATCGTGGACGGCAGGGTGCAGCACTCCCTCCTCCTGGAGGTGTTTACCCAGAAGGGAATAGGAACCGAGATAGTTCACTCGCAGACCTGACAACCACCGAGGGTAAGCTTCTTTATCCTAACGGTAGGCTGGGCATCGGTAACGGGAACCCCTTGGCCGTCCTTACCGCATGTTCCTATCGCCCAGCCGAGGTCGTTCCCAACAGCATCTATATCCTGAAGGGCCTTGGGACCGTTCCCTATGAGCGTGGCACCTCTGATAGGATAGGTGATCTCTCCGTTCTCTATCATATAGCCTTCCATTATCTCGAAGACGAAGTCTCCGGTCACCGTGTTCACCTCGCCCCCGCCCATCTTCACCACGTATATGCCTCTTTTGGTACCCCTCACTATATCCTCTGGATTATCCTTGCCCTTGTCTATGTAAGTGTTGGTCATCCTAACTATGGGAACGTGGGCGTAACTCTGGCGCCTCCCGTTACCGGTCGATTCCCTTCCCTCCTTCATAGCCCTGAGCCTGTCGTACATGTAACCGACCAAGTAGCCTTCCTTGATCAGGACCTTCCTCTGGGCTGGGACCCCTTCATCGTCCACAGCGAAGGAGCCGTTGTGCTGGGGCAGCGTTGCATCGTCTATAACCGTAACGAGGTCGCTGGCCACCTTCTCGCCGAGTCTGCCCGAGTAAACGGATAGCCCTTTCTGAACCAAGTCGGCCTCGAGACCGTGCCCCACAGCCTCGTGTATCATCGTTCCCCCTGCCTGTGAGGAGAGAACCACCGTGAAGGTTCCCGCGGGAGCGGG
This sequence comes from Aquificaceae bacterium, assembly GCA_027014185.1. Classification (GTDB taxonomy): domain Bacteria; phylum Aquificota; class Aquificia; order Aquificales; family Aquificaceae; genus Hydrogenivirga. The sequence goes on along the minus strand of JALWEK010000050.1, from coordinate 3,243 downwards.
TTTTGCGGTCAGCATAAGGAGGGCTCTCTCCGCGGCCTTCTGGGCTACGGTTTCCGGAGGGACTTCCTCGAAGATCTCGAAGCCCTTTCTCCCTCCAAGAGACTCGTAACCCCTCTGGAGTATCTCACCGTCGCTCGCCACCACCTCCACGAAGAAGACAACCCTCTTCTGAAGGTCTTCCGCCATCTCACCCAGGGAGTTCACAACGAGTATCTCTCTGGTTTTGTCCATAAGGACCGAGAGAACCTGCTTTATCCTGTCCCCGTAGCTTCTGGCCTTCTCCTCAGCCCTCTTAAGGATCTCCGCTCTGAACTTGAGATCTACCGAATCGGGATCTATGAGGGTTGGCGTCCAGCCCTCGATGTATTTCATGCCGATAGCCACGGGACCGTAACCCTCACCCCTTGCGAGGGTCTTGGCTATCTGGAGCAGGTTCTCGAAGGTGGGCTCGCTAGTATATCCGTAGAAGGTCCTTCCTCCCTTTATCAGCCTTATTCCAACACCCTCGTCGTACCCGTGGGATACCTTACCCAGCTTCTTATCCTCGAGCTCCATCCGGGTAGTTCTGGAGCGTTCGTAGAATATCTCACCGTACTCACCACCCTGAGAAAGCAGGTTTGAAAGTATTATCCCCGCCTTGTCCTTTATCATCTCCTTGATCTCGTTTATTCCAGTCCCAACCATGTTTTACCTCCTAAAAGTCGAGATCTTCAAAGCTGGACTCTCCCAGAACCTCAAGGTCCTTAACGTGTCTCTTAAAGCCTTCCACGATCTCCTTAAGCTCCTCGAACCTGTCGGGAGAGGCTATTATATCGACCACGCCCTCTCCCTTTCTGCGTGTCCTCGTTAGGGCTATCCTGTCTAGGCCGTCCACGAGGGAGTTGAGAAATCCGACCTCCTCAATTGGGACCCTGACAGTAAGGACCTTCGCCTTTATCTCACTGTCTCTTCCTGTCATACCTTACCACCTTGGCGTTAAAGAGTTCCATTACCTTTAGAACAGACTCGTCGTATCCTTTCTCTGGTCTTTTTTTTTCCGTAGCTCGAAAACTATCTCAGGAACACGCTTCTTCAACCTCTCGAACTCACCCTTGAAAGCTTCGTAGTCGTCCTCATCCATCTCGAACA
>JALWEK010000050.1:0-2105 GCA_027014185.1 Aquificaceae bacterium | reverse complement strand
TCTTCCCTCCTATTCGCCTTCTCTATCGCCTTCAGAGCTAGGGAGGACAGGTTCGTCCTTATCCTTTCCTCCAGGCTCTCTTCCCTTTTGGGTTCCACCGGAGCGCTTGCGAGAGCCTTAGATATGGGAAGGATCTCCTTAACTATAAGAGTCTTTATCAGGGCAAGCTCGTAAGCATCTATTGCAGGTCTGGTCCTTGCCTCCATCTTACCCCTGTTTACGAGGTTCTCAAGGTAGAGAAGTGCCTCGAGGGGATACTTCTTAAAGGGTTCGTAACCATCGGGATCTTCAACTATACCTTTCGCATCCTCCAGGCTCTTCACCAGGATAGCGTTCCTGATCTCTCCTTCCAAGGTCTCCCAGAACTTGGAGAGATTGTAACCCTTCTCGTAGAGGCTCCTTAGCTCTTTAACAGCCTCATCCACCCTGGACTCTAAGAGGAGCTTCATGAAGTCCCTCACATTCTCCACACTGAGTATGCCGAGGAAGGACTCCACCACTTCCTGGCTCACCTTGCCCTCTCCGAACACGCTCGCTTGGTCTAGCAGGGAGGCCGCATCCCTCATACATCCTTCCGAAGCCCTGGCTATAGTGCTCAGGGCTTTTTCTTCACACTCCAGACCTTCCTCGGAGCATATCTTCTTTAGGTAGCTCTTTACGTCCTCCTCCCTGACCCTGCTGAAGATTATCCTCTGGCATCTGGATAGGATTGTCGGGATTATCCTCTCGTACTCAGTAGTGCAGAGGATAAAGACCGTTCTGGGGGGTGGTTCCTCTAAAGTCTTTAGGAGAGCGTTGAAGGCCTCCTTTGTGAGCATGTGCGCCTCGTCTATTATGTAAACCTTGAACTTACCCTTTATTGGGGTATAGGACACGGCTTCCCTTATCGCCCGCACATCGTCTATTCCACGGTTCGAGGCTGCGTCCATCTCTATAAGATCGGGAAAGTTTCCTTTATCTATCTCCAAACAGTTCTCACACTCCCCGCACGGTTCTCCTTCTTTTGGGTTGAGGCAGTTGAGAGACTTTGCCAGTATCCTCGCAACCGTGGTCTTCCCCACACCTCTCGGGCCGGCGAAGATGTAAGCGTGGGCTACCTTTCCGGATCTTACGGCGTTTTTAAGTATCCTGACGGGGACCTCTTGTCCTACGACCTCTCTGAAAAACTTAGGCCTGTACTTACGGGCAAAAGGTATATACATGGCAATATTTTACCCCGCACCCGGGACGGCGGGCTTACCCTTGCTCCCTTTCGGGCCTGGGGGAGTTCACCCTGTCCCGTTGCGGGGCTTCTTATAATATACGTCAGCAGGGACACTCTTTCACGCCGAACTTCCTGTAAAGAGAGATGACAGGGCACCAGCCTGTGAAGGCCGACTGGATCTGGTTCAGGGCCATGAAGACCACGAAGGCCTTCCAGAACAGACCAACGTTAGTTCCCATCAGACCGAAGAAGAACACCAAGAGGAGCATTACACCGGATGTTAGCCTCAGGAGCCTGTCCATACTCATCTCTTACCTCCTATTAGGTTTATAAGAATATTCTAATATTCTTAATTCACTTTGCAAGCCTGCGGCCGGAAGCTATATTAAATAGAAACTCAACAAAAGAGGAAGCTGCCATGACCACCCTGAACCTTAAAGAGATCTTCGAGAGTTTTGATGTTTTCGAGAAGAGTTACATCCTTCAGCCGGAGGATGTGGGATTCCCCGCAGAGCTCGGGGACATAAGGGAGCCTCTGGAGGTCTTCGTTAAGATAACCAGGGAGAGGAACGGATACAAGGTGCATCTGAGTATAGTGGGGAGCGTCGAGCTCGAGTGCAGCAGATGTCTATCAACCTTCAGTAAGGATCTTTCCCAGGAGAGGGAAAAACACATAGAGAGGTATCCTACCGAGGAAACCCTCTCACTATCTCCGGAAGATCTCGATGTATCCTTCATGGAGGAGCCCGACATAATAAACCTTGAAGAGCTTGTAAGAGAAGAGCTGATCCTGAGCGTCCCCATGAAGCCCCTCTGCAAACCGGACTGCTCTGGGATACATCATCACGCCTACATCTTTGAGGAGGAAAAGGGTCATCCGACCGATCCCAGATTTGCTATA
>JALWEK010000049.1:9406-14691 GCA_027014185.1 Aquificaceae bacterium | reverse complement strand
ACTTACAACGCTGTCTATTATCTCGTTCGGCAGAAAGCCGGATAGAACAAAGGCGGTCTCCCTCTCATGAACGCCGAGAACGGAGCTCAGCAGGTTCACGAGGTTTCCGACGCTCTCCTCCCTTCCGTGGGCGTAGGGTTTCAAAAGTCTGTCCACGTTTAAAGCGTCGTACCCGAAGAATGCCTTGGCACAGATGTTGAGATCCTCGGTGGGCTTTGTTCTATAGACCTTCCTCTTCGAACGCCAGTCTCCCACTCCGTACTCGATCTGTATCTCGCAGCCCACGGGACAGAGGTTGCAACGGGTCGTACCCCTCTGGAGGAGCCAGCTCCTCGACCAGAACTTGAAGGGCTTAGATATTATGGCCCCAACGGGACATACGTGAACGCATATCCCACACATCTCGCAGGTGGAGGTGTCCATGGGTCTGACGGTGGGAACTATGTTCGAGTCGAAGCCCCTGCTCTCTACGTAAAGGGCATGGGCACCCACTATCTCGTCGCATGCCCTCGTGCATCTGTAACAGACCACACATCTGTTGGAGTAGTACTCAAGAAAGTCGCTCTCCCAGTCGTACTCCTCCCTCTCCTTCTCTAAAGCTGATATGGGGACCACCTGCCTCTGGGGTCCATAGATGGCTCCGAAGTTCTGAAGGTCACACTCCCCCGCCTTGTCACATATGGGGCAGTCGAGGGGATGTCTCGTCATCAGAGCCTGGAGAAGGTACTTCTGGTTTTCCCTGACCTGCTCGCTGGTGTGGTGGGTTCTTATGATCATTCCGTCCTGGACCGGTGTGTTGCAGGATATGACGAGCCTGTTTATGTTCTCCCAGTAGACCACACACATCCTGCACGCGCCCGCTATCGAGAGCCTCGGATGGTAACAGAAGTAGGGTATGTCTATACCGTTCTCAAGGGCCGCCTGGAGGACGGTTTTGCCTTTCTCGACCTCGTACTCCTTGTCGTCTATAACTATCTTCACCTTCTCAGCCATGCCAAGCCTCCGAGTGAATATGATACTGAAAAATTTTGTTTGCGTTTCTTCAACCTAAATGCCAGAGGTCATATATTTATACCCATGAAGAGAAAACCGGCTGTAGCGGGAACCTTCTACCCTGCGGAGGTAGATAAACTAAACAAGCTCGTTGACCTCCTCTGCGGTGAGGAGCCTACGGAGAAAATCGAGGCGAAGGCTATTCTCGTCCCCCACGCAGGACTCATATACTCTGGAAAGACCGCTTGCGCGGTTTACAAGAGGGTTCAAATCCCGGAAAGGATCGTCCTACTTGGGCCCAACCACACGGGAATGGGAACCGATATATCCGTTTACCCCGGTGAGGCGTGGGAGACCCCCTACGGAGAGGTTCAGATAGACGAGGAGCTTAAAGAGGAAGTTCTCAAGTATCCCCACGCGAGCCCAGACGAGAGCGCCCATATATACGAGCACTCCTTAGAGGTTCAGCTTCCTTTCCTCTTCAGGTACGCGGAGCGTCCTTTCAGGATACTTCCCATAATCCTGGGATACCTCGACTACGATAGGGCGAAGGACTTCGGAAGATTTCTCGGGAGTCTCCTGCAGGGTCTCGATACCCTTATAGTCATAAGCTCGGACATGTCCCACTACATACCTGCAGAGGAAGCGAGGAGAAAGGACGAGATACTTATCTCTGCGATGGAGCGTCTCCAGACAGACGAGCTCTACCTCAAGCGCGTTCAGTACAACATAACGATGTGCGGTTTTATCCCTGCGGTTGTCGGGATAGAGGCGGCAAAGGTCCTAGGTGCTAGACAGGGAGTTCTGATAGACTACACCCACTCCGGAGAGGTCACGGGAGACTACGACAGGGTGGTTGCCTACGCAGGTATGGTGTTCGTTTAAGGAAGTAGATTCAGTTTCTTTCCTTTAATCTTGACAGGTGAGAAGTCTCTCCTGTCGGTGGTCAGAAGGTCATAAACTTTCAGGTGCTGAGCCACCGCAAGGACGCTTGCGTCCACAAAACCAAGGTTAAGTTCCCTATATCTCTTCATGTAACTTAGGGCTACCTTTATATCTTCTAAGCCCACTAATTCGAGCATAAGCTCACCACGCAGAACAGATCTCAAGAATATCTCTTCCTTGTCCTGTCCGAGGTATTTGTTTATCAGATAGCATATCTCCGGTAGAGTGGTGCTGGGAAGTATGAGGGTTGGTGATTCCTCCTGAACGAACCTCTTTACCCTCTCATGCCACCTGTCGCTTCTGTCCGCGAGAGCATATATCGCTCCTGTGTCAGCTATCACCTTTCCCAAAGCTCCTCCTCGTGGGATTCGGACAGGTCCTCTCTACCGCTCTTGCCCATTCCTATGAATGACAGGGTCTTTTTACCCGTATGCCTCTTTACATAGTCCCTGAGAGCTTCCCTGACCACCTCGGAGGTCTTTTTACCCTTTATACGGGCTATCCTCTTGATTTCCTCTTCAAGCTCTTCCTCAATAAATAGTGTTGTCCTCTTCATGCCATACATATTACGTTAATACATACCCTTGTCAATCTTTCAGGAGAGCCTAATATATACTCCCTGCAATGATAGACACCCACTGTCACTTGGACCTTTTGAGGAAGGAGGACTTTGAGGAGACTGTAAATGATTCTAGCCTCGAGTGTCTCCTCACCGTCGGCTACGATAGGAAGACCATAAAGAACGCCCTAAAGCTGGCTGAGGAATACCCTCATGTCTATTGTGCCATCGGCTTTCATCCCCATGAGGCAGACAAGGTTAGCGACGAAGACGTAGAGTGGCTGAGAGACCTTGCGGTAAAAAACCCGAAGGTAAAAGCTCTCGGGGAGATGGGGCTTGACTTTTACAAGAACTACTCGGACAGGAAGAAGCAGGAGGAGGTCTTCAGAAAACAGCTCGCCCTTGCGAGGGAGTTGGGACTTCCCGTGGTTATCCATATGAGGGACGCAGAGGAAGAGACCATAAGGATTCTTAGGGAGGAAAAGGCTTATGAAGTTGGCGGCATAATGCACTGCTTCACGGGTTCTTACGAGACCATGAAGAGGGCAGTTGATCTTGGGTTTTACATCTCTTATTCGGGAATCCTTACCTATAAGAACGCCGAAGGCGTGCGTGAAGTAGCTAAAAAAACGCCAACTAGCAGGATCCTGCTTGAGACAGACGCTCCCTTTCTTGCTCCGCAGCCCGTCCGCGGAAAGCCCAACAAGCCGCCATACATCTGGCACACCGCAGAAGTTCTCGCAAAGCTCCTTCCCAATACCTCTATTGAAGACGTCGATCGTATGACCTCAGAAAATGCCAAGCTTTTGCTCAACATCGGTAACAACGGAAAGAAGGAGACCATAACTTACGTAATCAACAACAAGCTCTATGTAAATCTTACCAACAAGTGCAACCTACACTGTGTCTTTTGCCAGCGCGAGAGGGAGAGGAATTTCATGGTAAAGGGCTACTGGGTCTGGACCTCGAGGGACCCGTCGGTAGAGGAGGTTATAAGGGAGATAGGAGACCCTACGAACTATGAGGAGATCGTCTTCTGCGGATACGGAGAGCCGACTCTGAGGTTCTCAGCACTGAAAGAGATAGCCAAGTACGTAAAATCCAGAGGTGGAAAGGTTCGCGTTGATACCAACGGGCTTATGTTCACGTTCCTGCCCAAAGAGAAGTTAAAGGAGCTTAAAGGTCTCGTGGATGTATGGTCTGTCTCTCTGAACGCTCCCGACAAAGAGACCTACGATAAGGTTTGCAAACCCGCCCAGCCCGAGGCTTTTGAAAAAGTTATTGAGTTCATCAAAGAGGCTTTGAAAGAGGGCTTTGAGGTCGTGGTTTCGGCAGTGGACTACCCGGGAGTTGATATGGAGAAAACTAAAAAGCTCGTGGAGGAGCTGGGGGCTAAGTGGAAATACAGGCATTACGAGGTGGTGGGGTGAGAAACAGTTAGATTTGGTAAAGTGAAGAAAACTATATTAGTTAGCATTGTTAACAGTAAAACCTTAAAAAAACAAAAAACGAGGATGGATACTCCATCTTTTATATACAAGAGGATGGCCCAAGATTATATCCCCGTTTGAATGTGTGGAAAGGTGCATTAAGCTAATATCTTTAAAGGCTTGTTTGAACCTTGAAATTAATTTATTGCCATTTGAACTTATTGAATATATGCACCGGATGTTCTTTAATGAATCCTCCCAATGAGTGCCGTGGTGTGGATTTATTACAGCTAGGAAGTGGTTTCTTTTCTTTATCATTAGATCATGAACCACAAGCTTTAATTCAAAGTTCTCTAAGTCTCCTAAAAAAAGGATTCTATCATCTTGATAAAAACTTAGGCAAAGATGGTTGGCTGCTTTCCTTAGAGACTGATTTGCTTTTTTAACAACCTCTGGTAACTTCCTACCTTCTGTTATTTTATAAAAAATGATATCATTATTATTGGGTCTGATAGTTTTTCCTCCCTCAATATACTTATAATAAATGCCTTCTTCTTTTACCATACGATAGATATGTCTAGTCTCTTCGTCTTCTTCCAAAGCTCTTTCAAAATCTTCAATTGCTCTTTCTATGACGGCTAACACTTTTTTATGATAAAGAACCCGCGGAGGCCAAAGAACCTCAAATACTGATCCGTTTACATTTATTAAATCGCCTTTATAAAGTGGTCTATAATTAAAAGAAATCTCATTAATTCGGGATATAGATTTAATAAAGTCATAAGCCATTACACCAGATTCGTTTCCAAAAACCATAAGATTTATAGTAAACAAATATTCAATTAATCTTTGATTGTTTTTAAAACGAGGTATGCCTGGATAATATACTTCCTTGATTCTTAAAGGGGGAACGATACCATTTATAGAAGAGTAAAGGATTCCATTATAGTGATCTACGTGAAAGTGTGAAAGAATAAAGATATCACAACTACGATAATAAGAGCGAATTCTATATAGACCTGATAAAGCTTTTACTCCTTTCTGAGCGCCACAATCAACCTGTATTGTGTCTCCTGCAGCCGTTTTAAGTGCCATACACATACCATCACCAACGTCAGCAACAAATGTACTGATCATCTCACCTATTAACCTACCTAAAAAGTTGCTTAATGATAATTATAATTCATTTTTCCAGCAAACTCCCCAACCTATTCCTTACAATAGGCTCCCACTTATCGCAATGAGTGCAATTCTCAAGTGTAGGCTTTAATGTGCACCCTCTACACCGGGATACAGCAGGTTTTAATGAGTTTATTTCTGCAAGAGCCATATTAAGTAGCTGGATCTTCTTTATAACC
>JALWEK010000049.1:0-9396 GCA_027014185.1 Aquificaceae bacterium | reverse complement strand
TTTATAACCTCAACTTCAAGCTCTTCAAAGGCGCTGAGAACCTTTTTACTCGCCTCATCACCGCTGGAGCTTTCTTTCCTTATATTCACTATTGACTTTATCCTCTCAAGAGGTATGCCCATGTCTCTTAGTTCCTTGATTACTTTTAACTTCCTGATATGCTCTTCCGAATAAAGACGGGTGCCCTTTGAGGTTTTGACAGGTTCTAAAAGCCCTTCCTCTTCGTAAAACCTTATTGTCCTTGTGGTTATACCGAGCTCCTTAGCGACTTCGCCTATCTTCTTGTTCTTGAGTTTCATAGGGAAGATATTACACCCTTAGCACCTTTCCTCTTAAGTTCATTAGCTATCAAAGACGGTGACAGCTCTTTGCCTGAGAAGCCTACGAAGAGAGCTCTCTCCGACCTTTTTGATCTCAACAATATCTTTTGTACCCTTTAATTCCTTCTCAGCCCTTTCCCTTACATCTTTGCTTCTAAATAAAAGAACCAGATCTCCCATCTTCCACCTCCTACATTTTACGTTAACGTTAAATTTAAGCGCATATAAAAATTTTGCAAGCTTACCTATTCCCCAAACCCCCCGGGCACCCTCCTCCCTTCTAACCTCTTCAACTTCCTCTCTATTATCCGAGGCGAGTACTTCTTCACGTAGTAGTCTATCGTCTCGACCCTTATCTTTACGCTTCCGGAGGGTTTGGTCTCGTCGAGATCCCCAAACTTAAAGTAAAGGGTCCCCGAGGCCTCGACTATCTTCTGGGTTGGAGTATATGTGGGCTGATCCATACCACACTCGTAGCTAGACAATCTAACAACCGCGGTTATCCAGGGAAAGCGGGAGGCGAACTTAGCACCCCATATTATCTCGTTAGTGTTGGAGCTGTATGAGGAGGTCCACACGTCCGAGATGTCAAAGGGACTCTTGATAATCCCGGCTTCCACGTCAGCTCCGAAAAGCCAGTCCATAAGGTCTTCGTCCGTTGGAAGATACTGACCCCAGACCACCGGGTAGCCAAGGCTCTGAAACTCTGCGTCTATCTCGTGACCTATCCCCGGATCCATGTGGTAGGGCCTTGCCAGAATAAGTATGCAGGGACGGTTGTTCTGAGCGCACCACTCAAGGATCTCCCTCGTCTTCTTTCTCATCTTTTGGTCAAACCTCTTTAACTCCTCAAGCCCTTCCCTTACGGCCCTCTCCACCTCATCGTAGGTAACGTCCAGAGCTTCCTTTAAAGACTCGTATAGTTGCTTGGGGAGGAGATGTGGTTCTGCAAAGCTCACGAAGGGGTTTAAAAACTTGACTCCGTGCTTTTCAAACTCGTTCCCTTCCTTTAGAAAACCCGCTTTTATGTTTTCAACGCTCATGGGAACACGTGTGCACGAGAGCGTGTCCATAACGTGTCCCTTTAAGAAGGACGGAAGGGAGTAGATCATCGGAACGAGCAGTATATCTAGCTTCTTGGTCGTGAGTAGCTCGCCTATATGCCCTGCGAGAGCCTTCACAGGGTAACAGGAGTCCATCCCGATTCTGCCCTTGCCAAACTCCCTGTACTGCTCCTCGGATGTGTCCGAGCTAAAGACTATGTTCTTTGCAGGTATCCCGAGGGCTTTTAGGAAGCCTATCCAGAAACGATGCGTGGACCATACGTTTAAGAACTTGGGGATACCGACCTTTATGTGGCTCCTGTCTATCCTATAATCACAGCCTTGGGCGGTCTTTTTCCTAAAGATACTCAGCAGGGGCATATCAAAACCTCCATCTTATAAGTGCTACGAAGTCCATTAAACCTCCACCCTTGTGTTGAAAGCCTCCTTATGAATCAGCTGGGCAACGTTAGGGAACTCCTTTCTAACCCTCTCCATCTCCTCCTTGATCGCTTTGAGCTCGTTCTTGTCCTCCACCAGTCCCTTTGGACATGAGTTGTTCACGATTATCCTAACCCAGCCCTCTGGCAGGGGTACTTTGGACCAGGGCCTTCCTTTCCCTCCGGGCAGTTGAACGTCTATGAAGGTTCTCCTGCACTCTATCGGGCACCACCTGCATACGGTATCTTCCGAGGTTGTGCTCTTGTAAACGAGGTTCTCTATGGTCTCAAAGCCCCTAAATCTTGTCCTTCCAGTTTTCTCCCAGTTCTCGAGGGCTATCAGCCCGGCGCCTATCGCCCCAGCCTCTCCCGAGTATGGATGAACTACCACCTCCGCATTGGGGACCTTGGACTTGAGGAAGTCCACCTGAGCTTTGACAACAGCAAGGTTCCTATGAGTCCCTCCCTGGAGGATGAACTTCCTGCCTATCCCCTTGAAGTTCGTGATGTTACCCGCGTATATCCAGACGTTCTGGGGAAGTACGTAGCAAAGGCCAGCCAGTATCTCGTCCGCGTTCCAGCCCTTCCTCTGCTGGTTCACTATATCGCTCTGGAGGAACACGCCGCACCCCATAGTCAGGGTAGGCATGGCCTGTGCGGAGAAGGCACGCTCCGCTATCTCCTCCAGAGGAATTCCGAACCTCTCCGCCACACCCTGCAGGAAGGCACCGTTTCCCGAAGAACACTGGGAGTTGAGCCTAAAGTCCACCACCGCCCCGTTCCTGAGGATTATTATCTTCACGTCCACACCACCAACGTCGCAGATGCAGTCAGCGTCCGGGAAGAAGTGAAGTCCCGCTGTGGCGTGGGCTACCGTCTCCACAATAGCAACGTCTGCACCGATTATGTCCTTGAGCAGGTCTTTACCGTATCCGGTAACGCCTACGCCAAGAACCTTAGCATCCCCAATCCTTTCCCTGATCTTTCTAAACAGGTACTTGGCGTCCTCGATCGGATTACCCTTGCTGAGTGTATAGACGGAGAACAGAACCTCTTTGTCTTTCGATAGACAGACCGCCTTTGCGGTTGTAGAGCCAAAATCACAACCTATAACCACCTCCTCTATATCTCCCTCGTAGGGCTTCCTGTTCCTGTAGGCGAAGACCTGCGGCTCGTACTCACTTCTGAAGCTCTCAAGCTCCTCCCTCGTTTTCCAGAGGCCCCTCCTACCTTCCTTCTTCTTCTGTTCATGCTGGCCTTCCTCTACCCACCATCTAAGCTTGTCCTTGCCCGCATAGAGTCCGTAGGTCTCGGGTTCGCTCATAGCGGTCAGCGCACACCCCAGGGAGGCGTAGTAGAGGGCGTTCTCGGGAACTATTACGAGCTCCTCGGGAGACTTACCCTCAGGTATAGGCACTCCTCTCTCCTCCCAGAGCCTCGAAAGGTGATGCCTCCAAGCCTCCTGAAGCCCCTTGAAGAACAGGTTGGGACCTCCAAGGAGCAGGACCTCCGGCCTCGGCGTGTTTCCCTTTGTAAGGACCGCGAGGTTCTGATAGACCACAGCCTCAAACAGGCTCGCTATTATCTCCTCAACGGGTACCCCGGCCTTAACCAGAGTGTTCACGTCAGCTTCCGCAAATATGCCGCACTTCGAGCTTACCTTGTGGAGCTGATAGCCCAGGTATCCCATCTGGGAGAGCTTCTCGGGAGATATTCCCAGCTTACGGGCACTCTTTTCTATGAACGTTCCGGTCCCCCCTGCGCAGGCGCTCTGCATGAAGACCTGACGGGTTTTCTTGTCTCCCTCCCCGTGGAAGAATATGGTCTTCATGTCCTCACCGCCTATCTCGGATACGAACCTCACATTCGGGTGGAGTTTCTCAACCGCCGTAGAAACTGCCACAACCTCCTGAACGAACCGTGCACCTATCAGCTCACCAATGAGGCCTCCTCCGGAACCCGTTATATAAACCCTGTCCCTTCCGGGTGTAAAACCGTGCTCCTCTTCTAACTTTTCTAAGAATTCTAGAACCTTCTCAGCCTGTTTTGTGTTATGGCGCTCGTAGGTTTTGGCGATTATCTCACCCTTTTCATCTATTAGAACGTATTTGCAGGTAGTTGAGCCAACGTCAAGACCGAGGGTCAGCATACCAATCCCTCCCTTAAAATATCCTTAGTGCTGAAGAAATACTGGGCGGATACTTTTAGGAACTTCGGTGTTGGTCTTATGGTTGTCTCTGTGGTTCTATTTATATCGGAGAGGATCGCACCTTCTACTTCTGTTGTTACCTTCCTTGCTGGATTGACTGCTATCCTGATAGGCTCTATATTGCTTAGAGGAGGAAAAAATGACAAATGACCAGATGATAATACTCCTATCAATTCTCGGTATCCTCGGACTCCTTGCAGGTTACTTTGTGACCACACGACTCTTCGGAGAGTCACGCTAAATCCTCCCCATCAGCTTTGCAACGTGCACAACGTAGTTGGCGGACGTTCCTGCGTAGCCGTAGTGTGGGATTTTGTATGTAGCTCTCTTCAGCTCAGGGTGGTCTTCCTCGTAGTTTCTTATATCCTCCACGGTCAGCCCGGTCCTTTCTAGTGCCTCCTCAAACTCCCTCTGGGCTCGCTTCTTTGCCTCCGTGAGTATCATCTGACATCTCGAGAGGGCGTGAACCTCCGCATCTCCCTTGACCTCGATCGGGGCGTACAGAAGGTCGGGATGCTTACCGAGTACCGCCTGCATCGCCCCTATGGACATGGTGTTCGGCATACACCCGTAGGGTGAGAGCTCGCAGATCATGTGTGCGTGTTTATTCAGATGTGCATAGAGGGCCTTCCCTATGAGCATGAAGCCCTCACCACCTGCGAGAAAGTGATGGAAGTAAGGCCTTGCGAGCTTCCTGAGTTCTTCCTGTGGAGGGAGAGGGTTAGGTATGTTGTTCAGGGCTTTTCTCAATCTGTTGTAAGTGTAGTGGTACAGTCCAAGGAGGAGCTTAACAACGGCCTTTTTCAGCCAGAGCTTCTCCACGAACTCCCTGCTCTCTTCCATCCTCCAGAGGCTCATGTATATCAGGTAGTCCATCCAGACCGCTATCGGGGGAGGTATTACCTCGGCCCCTTCTCGCTCGAGCCACCTCTTTATGTTGTAGTTTCCGTCCCCTTCGTGGGTCTGGAGCCAGAACTCGCCCGTGATCTTCACCCTCGGCTTTACCCTCAGCCTGTCCACCTCCACCCCGTCCCATAGCTCCTTGACTTCCTTCAGGGCGTTTGCAAAGTAAGGTGTAGTAACGTGCCACAGGAGGGATCCGAGCTTTTTTCCCTTCTGTGGTCTTTCCTTTAACCTCTGGTACAGGAGCTCTATGCTGTCTTTAAGAACTCTATCGGTTTCCCCCGGAACTACTTCGTAAGGGCGGGTCGCGTACTCCATATCCGTAAGTAGATCGCCCAGGAACATCGAGTAGATCAGGCCGAAGGTCAGGGGCATGGTTATCTCAATCCCACCCTCGTTCTGCTCCATCTGGAGGAGGTCAAGGAGGAACATCCTGAAGTCTTTGAAGTCGAGGTTCTCGAGGACCCTCTCGTAGGATTCGTGGTACTGGCCGAACCTGCAGGGACCGCAGGCCCCTATGGTCACGAAGGCGTAGCCTTCCTTCACCTTGTCTTTACCTTCCTTCTCGCTTTTCTCCTTCAGGAACCTGGCCAGGTTTCCCGCGGTGAAGGTGGTGGGACAGCAGGCGCCCGTGTCTATCAGTTCTTTCCCTATGTCGAGATCCCTTCTCTCTATCTGCGGCAGGGGTTCAGCCTTGTAGCCTGCGTTCTCTAGGGCTCCCTGGATGAGCCTCTCGTGTTTCCATGTGAGGCCTCCGTAAACGATCGTGACCTTGTCCCTCTCCTCCCTCTTTATGGGACGGGGCCTGTAGGCCCTATACTCCTGAACTACCTCCATGGCTCTCACCTCCCGCTGGTTTCCACACTCCTCTCATTCCAAGCTCAATTATCTCTTTGGCCACGGCATAGGTATCTAACTCTTCCTTATCAAGGAGACTCAGTATTATCTCCTTCAACGCCCCCAAGATCCCCCTTGCTATGAGAGACGTGTCGCACTCCCTTACTATCCCCATATCTATACCGAGCCTCAAGGAGTGCTCTATCAGGGTTGCTATCTCTTCGAAGAACTCATCTATAACCCTGAACAGTCCTGGATCGCTGTTCCTCTGGAGGACGATCCTGGCGAGCTCTCTCTCCTCGAGAGCGAACTCCACTACCCTTTCTACGTTCTCCACTACCTGTTCGACAGGATCTCTGGAGAGATCCACGACCCTTATCCTCTCCTTGAGCTCCTCTACGACCTCTTTGAGAAGTTCTTTGAGAATTTCCTCCTTGCTCTTGAAGTAAAGGTAGAAGGTTCCCCTTGCGACCCCGGCCTCGTCGATTATGTGAGCTATCTGGGCGTTGTGGTATCCCTTTTCCGAAAAAACCCTCTTGGCGGCCTCTATAAGCCTCCCCCTGGTCTGAACTGACATGTCAGTCTAATTGAAGATTATAGACGGGCGAAGCCCGTTTTTATGACGTAGCTCAATGTGTGTCTAAAACATAGTTATAAACTCGCCTTTTGTTTACCATATTCCCATGAAGTTCTTCGACAGACTGGTAGGAAAGAGGGAAGAGAGGACAGAGGTAAGGGAAACTTACGAATTTGGCGAGCTTAAGCTGTACCTCACGGAAGGCCCGGAGAGAGATCCAGACGCGAAGATAGAGGAGTACTGGGTAGAGGCTATAGATTCGAGCGATGACGGGTACTGGACCCTGGTGGGGAGAAGGTACGGAGTCTTTCAACTCTACGACTGGACCGGCAAACTCCACAGGCTCCCCGCGAGACCCCCATCCCAGTCAGTTACCGATATAGTCTTCAGCGGGAAGTACCTCGGCATAGTGGCCTCTCCTTACCTTGCCATATACTACCTGAACCAGCCTAAGGACCCCTCCTCCTGGAAAACGGTAAGGATCTCCCAAGAGGGCCTCAGACCTACCGGAGGGCTCGACATAAGGAAAGGAACCCTCGCCTTCGGGGTAGTTGGGGAGAAGATATATACGATAGATCTGGCGGGGGACCTCTCCCAGGAGACGGTGGACTTCAAGAGCACCTTCATATACAGGGACGCGGAGATAGGGGACCTCAAGGTCATAAAGATACTCCCGAGCGGCAAGCTCGCTCTCGGGGGAACTCAGGGAACAGCGATATACAGCGTGGGCGGCAACCTCCTCAAGAGGCTCGACTGGGCTCCCTCGAGGGCGTTGGTATCTTTGGAAGACAAGATACTCCTTGCAGACAACAATCTCGGGAAGATAATCCTCTACGACACGAACCTAGACAACGTGGATGCCGAACTACCTGCGGAGCACGAAGTATCTACCCTCGACGTTTCACCGGACGGCAGGTTCCTCTTCACCGCCGACGCTCAGGAGAACAGGCTGGGGGTGTACGACCTATCCTCTAAGGAGTTCCTAGGCTTCGTGGAGGGCGTGGGGTACAGCATCGTGAATGTGTCTCCCGACGGGAGCGTTTACACCTCCAGGTTCGAGGACGTGGAGGATAGAAGGCTCTACTACCTGGAGAAGCTCGAGACGAACCTCATAGACTTCGTGTATCCACCGGAAAGACAGAAACAGATACTCAAGAACGCGGAGAAGCTGTACAAGGAGTTTCTGAAGAAGATAAAGAGCCTCTCCACCGAGGAAGAGCTAACCAAGGTTAAGGAGTTCGTGGACCTAGATACGCTCGACGTTCCCCTAAAGAGGGTGAGGGAGATAGTGAAGGAAGCACGGGAGAAACTGAGGGACAGAACCTACGAGATATTCATCTCCGACATCGAAAAAAAGCTCAGGGAGGGAACCATAACGGGAGAGGACTTCAGGCTTATAGAGAGCAGGATAGAAGGGTCCGAGAACGGATGGAAGGAGAAGCTCAGCACACTTAAGGATAAGGTCTCCGACTACTTCGAAAAGACCTTAGAAGAGCACTTGGAGAAAGTCAGGAAGTCCCTTGCAAAGGCTCACACCACGGACATAAGGGATCTGGAGGCCCTCCCGGAGGTTAAAGAGACACGTTCCTTCATATCAAGGCTTCCCAGAGAGCTCTACAACCCTGCCCTGGAGAGGCTCGTGAGGACCCTCCAGGAGAAGCTTATAGAGGACAGGCTTAGGACCTTCTCTATAGAGATCTCGGATAAGGAAGTCCGCTTCGGTAGGGAGCGCTTTCCCAAGTTCGAGGGAGAGCCTATCAGGCTCAAGTGGCGTATAAAGGTTGAAGATAAGGTCCTCCAGGACGGAAAGGTCTTCGGAAAGCTCCTCTTTGAGCGGGAGGACGGCCTTTTAGTGGAGCCCAAGAGGTACAACAACATACTCACCCAGGAGGAGCTAAAACACTTCCCCTCTTGGGTGAACAGGTACCTAAAACATCTCAACGGACTGTGTTCCACGGAGAGACCGAGAGTCCCAGAGTTCGTTTCCTACGAAGAGACACCCTGGTTCGTACAGAACCTTGAGAAGCTCACCTCCCTTGTTAAGGAGCAGCTCGAGTACGAAGAGGGAATACTGATCCTGGAAGGGGACGCTGGTGTGGGTAAGAACTTCCTGGTGGAGGTCTTCTCCGCTCTCACCAACAGGCCCCTCTTCATAGTCCCCTGCAACTCCAAGATGGAAAAGGAGGATATAACCTTCGTGTATGAGTTCGACCCCAAGAGGGGAACGAAAAGGGTTTACTCAGACCTGGTGAAGGCTCTCAGAACCCCCGGGGCGGTAATATACCTGGACGAGATAAACACCCTTCCTCCCTCCCTCGTCAAGATATTCAACCCCCTCTTCGACTACAGGAGGTATCTGGTTCTCTCTTACGGGGAGGTAATAAAGGCGAGGCCAGATGTGATCCTCGTGGGGGGTATGAACCCTCAGAACTACCTCGGGGTTTCGGAGCTTCCTCAGGACATAAAGTCGAGGGCGGACGTGCTCTACATAGACTATCCGCCCTTCCAAGACGAGCGGGGTTTCTACTATCCAGATGAGGCGATTATCCTCAAGGACTATATGGAGGAGGTTGCACCGCTCGGTAAGGAGGATTTCACCTACCTATGGTACCTGGTGGTGAACGATGTAAAAACGGCCAGGGGAGAGGAGCTCAGGACGCCGGAGAGGGAGAGAGAGGTAAAGCTCCTCTTCGAGCTCCTGAAGATAGCTAACGAGATAAGAAAGGCGTACAGGGCCTACCAGACCCAGCAGTCTGAGGAACCGGTGGAGTTCGTCTTCTCGATAAGGTACACTATAAGATGTGACAGAATGCTTAAGAAGTTCGGAGACGCTAAAACTACCATTCTAGAAACGATCATCCCCAAGATAAGCTCACCCCTGGATAAGGAGATAGTGAGGAGCATAGTGGAGAGGAGCTGAGACCCTCAGAGAGTAAGGTCGAGGGCCTGCCTGGCCTTCTCTATCTCATCGACGGAAGGCCTCCTATCTGCGGAAAAGAGCTTGGTCATCTTTGCAAGGGCGACCATAAGACCTCCAGCCACCTTGGGAAGCTCCTCCCTGACATCC